>JBBQII010000126.1:0-8233 GCA_038324795.1 Gemmatales bacterium | reverse complement strand
CGGCCAGTTGGCGGGCGGCATCGCCCATGATTTCAACAACATCCTGACCGCCATCATCGGCAATGTCAACGTCATGATGGACGCTCTGCCGGAGGCCGACCCGCAGTATGCCCGCCTGGCCGCTGTCGACAAGGCCGCACGGCGCGCGTCGGACCTGACGAATCGGCTGCTGGGTTATTCGCGCCGTTCGACACTGCACCTGCGACCATGTGCGCTGGACCGGATTATCCCGGAGTGCCTCGCACTGTTGCGGCCGACATTCGACCCGCGCATCGTCTTCGACGTCAAGTTGCCCGACGACGTCTGGCCGAACATGGCCGATGCCGACCTCATCAGCCAGGTGATCACCAATCTCTGCATGAACGCCCGCGACGCGATGCCGCGCGGGGGGCGGTTGTCACTGACCGTGGACAACGTGTCGGCGGGCAGCGATCTGGCGCGCTGCCTGCCGGTTGCACTCAAAGGCGACTATGTCCGTTTGACGGTCGGCGATACCGGCGTCGGCATGCCTTCGAGTATTCGCGATCGCGTCTTCGAGCCATTCTTCACGACCAAGCCGCTCGGAGCCGGCACCGGCCTGGGGCTGGCAATGGCCTACGGCATCATGAAAGCCCACGGGGGTTTGATCACCTGCCATAGTCAGGAAGGAGTCGGCACGCAGATGGAACTGCTTCTGCCTCGCTCCAACGAACCGCTCGATCAGGCACCGGCCGAGTCGCCGCGGGTGACGGCTGCATCCTCGATGCCATCGACGGGTGAAACCATCCTTCTGGTCGACGACGAACCGGCCATCCGAACGCTGGGCCGGTTCGTCCTTGAACAGAACGGTTACCGTGTGCTGCTCGCCGAGGACGGCCTGGATGCCATCGAGACCTACCGCGAAGTCGCGGAGCAGGTCGATCTGGTCATTCTCGACCTGACAATGCCGCGGTTGTCGGGGCAGGACACGCATAAGCAGATGCGCGAGATCAATCCCCGGGTGCGGGTGCTGTTTTCCAGCGGTTACTCGGCCGAACATCTCGACGTGCTCGACGAGACGGTCGACTTCATCAACAAGCCGTACCGCCCGTTGGAACTGCTGGCAGCGGTAAGAAAGCACCTCGTCGCCGGTGCGTGATCCGGTTCGGTTGTCCCCCGTCGTCCCCTGCGGTTGGATCCGTAGAACAACGATTCGCCCGATAGACGACGGTGCTGACATGAACGATCGACGTTTGAACGAGATACGCGGCAAAATCGAGAACGCCGAGCGGCTGAGCCTCGACGACGGCATGTACCTCGACGCGCACGCCGACCTGCCGACGCTGGGCGGACTCGCCAATACCGTGCGTGAACGCAAGAACGGCAACGTCACGTTCTACAACGTGAACGAGCATCTCAATCCCACCAACATCTGCGTCTACCGCTGTTCCTTCTGCGCGTTCCGCACCGATTTGAAGAGCGAGCGCGGCTACGTGATGACCGACGAACAGATGCTCGACCGCGCCCGCGAAGCGGATGCCCGCGGGGCGACCGAACTGCACATCGTCGGCGGGTTGCACCATCAGAAGCCCTACGAATGGTATCTCGACACCATCAAGCTGATCCACCGCGAGTTCCCACTGCTGCACCTGAAGGCATGGACCGCGGTCGAATGGGACTGGTTTGAACGAATGACCGGCCGGCCCACAAAAGAACTGATCGCCGAGATGAAGGACGCGGGCCTGGGCAGCCTTCCGGGCGGCGGGGCCGAGATCTTCCATCCCGACATTCGGCCGAAGATCTGCGAGTACAAGGCGGACGGCAGCCAGTGGATCCGCATCCATCGCGAAGCCCATCAACTGGGGCTTCATTCCAATGCGACAATGCTCTACGGGCATATCGAATCGATCGAACACCGGCTCGACCACCTGATCCGCCTGCGCGATCTGCAGGACGAAACCGGCGGCTTCCAGACGTTCATCCCGCTGGCGTTCCACCCTGCCAACACGCGCTTGTCCCACATCCCGAAGCCAAGCGGCATGATGGACTTGCGGACGATGGCGATCAGCCGGTTGATGCTCGACAACTTCCCGCACATCAAAGCCTACTGGGTAATGCTCGGCGTGCAGATTGCCCAGGTAGCGCAGAGCTACGGGGCCGACGACATCGACGGCACGGTGGTTCACGAGAAGATCTACCACGAGGCCGGCAGCGATTCGCCGCAGGAACTGACGGTGCACGAGATCCGCAGGTTGATCAACGAGACCGGCCGCGACCCCGTGGAACGCGACACGCTGTACCACGAGATCATCCGCGAGCCGGGCCATGTGTGGAAGAAGGGTCGTCGCCGACTGGCGATCGCGTAGGAAACGAGCCCCGACTACCGAGCCCACATATCAGAACTGGAACCCCAGCCGGAAGAACACACCTTCCAGCGACAGGTCTTCCGTCTGCTCGATCGCCCGGCCTTCTGAGAAGTCGTCGATCAGCGTCACTCGTTGAATCAGGCCGAACCAGTTGACGACCTGGTAGCCCGCGCTGAACGACAGGCCGCGATAGGTGTATGTGCCGCCGATGGCCAGGCCGACCATCGGGACCACGGGTCGGAACACTTCATTCACGTCGCTGTACAGCGTGGCTCCGCCGTTGTTGGTTTCGACAAGGCTGCTACGGGTACGTCCGTAGATCAGGCCGCCCTGCGCTTTGCCGAACATCGACAGGTTATGGAACATTTTCCAGCGCATCTCCGCCCCCAGCATGGGGCCGGCACCGTTGAAGTTCGACGAACTCTCGGCAAACGCGGCATCGGCCAGGCCGCCGTTGTAGCCCGCGCTGACTGTCTGATCGATACTCGCCACACGGATGCCGGTGAACAGACGGATCTGCGTGTGTTCGTCGTTGTGGATCAGCTTGCCGAATTCGAGATCATAGACGTTGTAGTTGATGCGCGAATCGGCAATCGCGACCTGGGCCGAGTCGGTCAGTCCCGGGCGGGTCATCTGCGGGTAGAGGACGCCGCCGGCCGGTGCGTTCACCTGATCGCCGCCACGGCTGTGAATCGTTGTATAAAGGAACGCCACGTCCCATCCCGACTTTTCGAAGCGGTAGCCCAGTCCCACCGACAGTCCACTTCGAAGATCGTTGCGAACCGAACGCAGCCGCCCCTGTGGCGTGAGATCATCCACCGGATCGACCAGCGCGTAGGTCAGCCCGCGTTGCCGCGGCCGCATCAGCAGATACTCGGCCGTACCGTAGAAACCGGATTCGACCGCCTTCTCATGTTCCGCGACATGCGCGACTGGCGCTTCGAGTTCGGGAACACGGATCTCCGTGACCGGCGGGTGACCGTTCGGTTCGGGCAGTTTGCCCGGTTCCGCCGCGCGTGCCCGGGCGGCACCCACGCTGAACGCCAAGATCGCCAAAAGCAGCATTCGTCCGTTCATTGCCCCCGCCTCCTCGCGCACGACCGGATGAGCCCAGCCTGTAGGCCATAGGGTGAGGGAGATAACCGAACGTGCAAACGCCTGCAAGACCGAGTTGCGGGAACGTATATGGAGTCCATTTCACGCAGGTGGAATGGCGATTGCTCTTATGCCTATCATCACTGGTACTGATTCCGATTTCACGAGATTGCCTGATGGACTTGCGCAGCGGCCAACCGTTCTGGTTGATGAAAAACGGGATTCTCGCGTCTTATCCGTCGCTGACGAGCGACCGGACATGCGAAGTTGTCATTATCGGCGGCGGTATCACAGGGGCTTTGATCGGCAACGGCCTGGCTCGTGAAAGCATCTCGACAATCCTTATCGACAAGCGCGATGTCGGCACCGGCAGCACGGCCGCGAGCACGGCGATGCTGCTTTACGGCACCGACGTCGAACTGGTCGAACTTGCCGAAATGATCGGTGAGCAAGATGCCGTACTCTGCTACCGCTTTGGCCTGCAAGCGATTCAGACGCTGGCCGAACTGGTCAGCGATCTGGGGGTAGACTGCGGCTTCACGAAGAAACCGAGCCTGTACCTGGCGAGCAGGCAATCGCACGTAGCGAAGCTGACCGAAGAGTACGAACTCCGCCGCAAACACAAGTTCGTCGTCGATTTCCTTGACGCTGACACCGTCAACGCGGAGTACCCGTTCGGCGGCTGTGCCGGGCTGCTCGCCCGCGGTGATGCGGAAATCGATTCCCTGCAACTGACACACGCCCTGCTGCAGGATGCCCGGCAGCGCGGCATGGAAATCTACGATCGCACCACCGTTGACCGCATCGTGCCGAACCGGACCGGCGTCACGCTGACGACCGACCGGGGGCACCGCATCAAGGCCCGCCGAGCGGTCTTCGCAACCGGATTTGAATCGCAGCAGTACCTGGAACAGAAGATCGGCACGCTGCACAGTACCTTCGCATTGATCACCGAACCGATCGAGCCGTTTCCCGAATGGCCCGATCGATGTCTGATGTGGGAGACCAACCGCCCGTACTACTACCTGCGTGTAACCGAAGACAACCGGCTGATCGTCGGCGGAGGCGACGTCCCGTACGCCACGGCGCACCGGCAGACCTCCCTGCTCAAAAGCAAATCACGACTGCTGGGTCAACGCCTGGAAAAGTGGTTCCCGGATACCGCCATCGAAGTGGCTTACACCTGGGCAGGCACGTTCGGTTCGTCGCCCGACGGACTCGCACGGATCGGCAAGACGAAGGAATGGCCGCACTGCTACTTCGCTGTCGGCTATGGCGGCAACGGCATCACGCTGAGTACGATTGCCGCGGAAATCATCCGGGACGACTATCTGGGCAAGACACACCCCGCGGCCGACCTGTTCCGCTTCGACCGCTGACTACTCGGCCATTTCGAGCGGTTTCTCCGCGGGGCCGGCAATCACCTCGCCCGTCGCACCGAAGCGCGAGCCGTGACAGGGGCAGTCCCACGTGCTTTCGGCATTGTTCCAGCGCACCACGCATCCCATGTGAGTGCATGCCGGCGACAGTTGCGTGACCTTATTGTCGTTGTCGCGATATACCGCTACACGTCTGCCATCGAGACTCAAGATCCTGCCCTCGCCCCGCTTGACAGCACGCAGCGATTTTCCCTCGGCTTTACCGAGTTTGTCCTTGAGGTAGTAGTACGGATAGTCGAGATTCTCCGTGAGATAGTCCCAGACCGACGAAAGTTTCTTGCGCCCGACGTCGTAGAGACGTGACCAGGGGTTCTTCGCCCCGGTGAAGTGGTCGATGGCCATCATGGCGGAGAGCACGCCGAAGGTCATGCCGTTGCCGGCGAAGCCAGTCGCAATGAACTGGTTGGGTGCAATCTCTCCGATCAGGGGAAGGCCATCGAAGGTTTCAACAACCTGGCCGGACCAGCGGTCAAGGACTCGAGCATCGGGCAGGATTTCGCCCAGCAACTTCTCCAGATGAGCATGGCACGTCGAAGGGTCGTCGTGCTGGCCGGTCTTGTGATCGGCACCCCCGAAGATTACGTAATCGTGCCGGGGCCGGACGTCGAGGCGAAGGTAGTAGTACGGGTCCGAGTTATCCCGGTAAAGCGCGTCGCCGATTGTTCCGTGGGGCAGACGGGCACCGATCGCGTAGCTGGAATACGAAGTCAGTTTTGACTGAAACAACGCCGCTTTCGTGGTACCGGTCAGCCCCATCAGGGGTACATGCGTCGCGATGAAGATATTCTTGAAGTAAACGGTTTTTCCGTTCGCGATGACAGCCAACGGTTCATCCTGAAACCCGGTTGCCTCGCTGTGCTCGAAGACCTGACAATGCAAGTCAGGCAACTTTTGAATAACGCCACGTAAGTACATCAGCGGATGAAACCTGGCTTGATCCGCAATTCTCATCCCCGGTCGACCTATCATCGGCACCTGCGGGACGAACGTCGCGGGAAAGCCCAGTTCCCCGGCAAGATGAACCTCGCGGTGAAGCTGCTCGTTTTCAGCGTCATCACCATCCTGCCAGCGACCATGCAGATAGGCCGGTACAGTGCGATAATTGCACTCGATTGACTGATCGTTGATGATACTTTCCAACTGATTGATCGCCGCCTGACCGGATTCCCATGCCCCACGAGCATGGTCTTTTCCAAAGGTCTTCGCCAATTCGCTGAGCCATGTGTCGGTTACGTAAGTCACGTGCGCCGTGGTGCAGCAGGTATCTCCCTGGCCGCACCGATCCCTTTCCAGCACGACCGATGTCAGTCCTGCTTTGCCGGCCAGGTACGCAGCCGTCAGCCCGGTGATACCACCACCGATGATGGCGACATCAACTGTCAAGTCGCGTGTCAACTTCGGCGACCGAGGCAACGACACTTTTGACCAGTACGGCTTCGGCATAACGTGTTATCCATGGGCCAGTCAATATCCACAACAAGCGGTCGAACGGGACCGGTCGCCGTGTTTTCCTGGGCACATCAGCACTACAGCGCAGCGAATCGCCTGAGTCTCCTCCCTCGCTTTTTGCGGGATTTCGCGGCGGCTTCGTTGCGATGCTGGTGGTACTGGAGCAGGTCAACGAGGCATTGGGTTTCAGTTGTTGCTCGTCGGCGGCTCAGGTACTTTCGGCAGGTGCGGGCCAAGGCTCGGCACACTTGCTCCAGAGTGATGTTCGGATTTTTCCCCCCGAAGCCGCATCGTGTGCAGACTGACGAAGGCCATGGCGACAAGACACAACGCCAGATGGCGTTCCAGTGATACATAGCTGCGTCCCTCGAAGTGCGTCAGACCGGGAAACGAAAACGGGACGCAGATGTTTCTCTTCTCGACCATGATGCCGACAGCGATTTGTTTGCCGCGATGCCACGTACCGCACCTACCCGCCGGGTGAGCTTGTCTACCATGTCCTGAATTGAAGGGTGGCGCGGTTGCCGCTGTTTACCCGGGACGCACGGATTCATGGTCTGCTCGGCGAGTGGCCGGGCCGGCCAAGTGGATCGAGCAAGCGAACGCACCGCAGTCGGCTGCCGAAGTGAAAGCACGGCCGACACGTTGGGGCTGGAGTCGACACCGCGTCCCCGCGGCCGCCCGAAGAAGGCCGAGGTGGTGTCAGAGAGCCGCGGCCTCTTTTCTTTTCCCGCCATCCCCCGCGTGTAGATGGAAGTCCTGGCGCAGGGCGACTTCGACCGCCATCGGCGAAACATCGTCTTTCGGCAAGTCCGTTATGGGAAAAATTTCTCAGAACTTGAATAGCTGATTACAAAGTATTCACTACCGAGAGAAACAAGCTTTTTCGCGTGACCACCAGTGATCATATTTTGGACATCTCTGTTAACACACTCGCACCGAGACAGAATTCAGGCAATTTACCATTTGTACTATAAGTGGGTCATGTGTAGCTTAGACCAAGATTGGATCGGCACAACCGATTTGATCGCGCAACTCGTCCTCTCCAAAATCTCGGCAATGATTGAGAGTGCGGCCGCTCGGGCTGTTGCGCTCGCGGTACACGATGGAATGCGTCGATCTTTCTAACTCAACATTCTGAGAACTCTCCAAATGTCTCGGATCACACTCTCCCGTGTTTTCTTCCGACTCTTCGTGGTTCTGGCAAGCTTAGCAACTGCCGCGACTGCACAGGGCCAAACATACACCTGGAACGGTCCTATCGCGACCGGTAGCGTCAACTGGAGCGACGCCAATAACTGGGATACGTTGCCGATTCCCAGCTCCACTGCCAATCTCGTCTTCGTGGGTGGCGGATTCACCCCGGGCGACTTTCTCCCCACGAACAATGACTTCGTCGCCGGTTCGCAGTTCAACACGCTGACCTTCAACGGAAACTTCACGGGTCCATTGTCGATCACCGGCAATTCAATCCAACTCGAAACCGGCATCACGCAGGGCAATTCGGCCCTGGTCACGCTCGGTTTCGCCATCGCCATTACCAACAACAACATCTGGGATGTCGCGAATAACCTCACCGTCACAGGCGTTGTCTCCGGCGGCTTCAGTTTGACGAAGAACAGCGGCGGCGTCTTGACGCTCTCCGGCCTGAACACTTACTCCGGGGGCCTGACTCTCAACGCCGGAACATTGAACATCAACAACGGCGGTTCGGCCATCGCCTCGTCGCTGGGAACCGGCACGTTCACCATCAGCGGCGGCACGATTGACAACACCAGTGGTGCGGCCATCGCCGTATTGACCAACACCGCGATGGCCTGGAACGGCGACTTCGCGTTCAGCACCGGCGGCGGCACAGCACTGAACAACGTGAACCTCGGCACCGGGGCCGTCACGCTCGCCGCCACCACGCAGGTCACCGTCAAC
>JBBQII010000125.1:0-8254 GCA_038324795.1 Gemmatales bacterium | reverse complement strand
GAGCGCTCCGCTGCGCGTCGCGGCTTCACGGGTGGTTCATTGTTCACGATCTAACGTGGTTACGCTTTGATCCGTAGAATCACCCGATGCGATCGACGCGGATCATTATCGTCAACTACCGCACGCCTCAGCTGGTGGTTGACTGCCTGCATTCCCTTTTGGGCGATATCCGGGCCGAGCCGGACTGCCGGGTGATCGTGGCCGACAATGCGTCGGGCGATGGCTCGGTCGAGCATTTACGCACGGCCATTCGCGCGGCGGGTTGGTCGTGGGCCGAGGTGATGCCGCTCGAGCGCAACGGGGGCTTCGCCTACGGCAACAACGCGGCCATTCGCCCGTTGATGCACTCGGCCGATCCGCCGGCCTACTTCCATCTTCTTAATCCCGATACCTACATCCGGCCCGGCGCGGTGACGAAGCTGATCGACTTCATGGAAGCCCGCCCGCATGTCGGCCTGGCAGGCAGCGCTCTCGAGTTCCCCGACGGCAGCCCGCAGCGCTCGGCCTTCCGTTTCCACGGCATACTGAGTGAGATCGAACGCGGCGTGCGCCTGGGGTTGGTCTCGCGCATCCTGCAGCGCTGGATGGTCGCCCCGCCGCGGCGGACGGTTCCGCACCGCACCGACTGGCTCAACGGGGCCAGCATGATGATCCGCAAGGAAGTCTTCGATGACATCGGCCTGATGGACGAACAGTTTTTTCTCTACTACGAAGAGACCGACTTCTGCCTGCGCGCCCACCACGCCGGCTGGCCCTGCTGGTTCGTACCGGACAGCCGGGTGGTGCATCTCGAAGGGCAGAGCACCGGGGCCACGGGTGCCGGCGCGCGCAGGAAGCGGGTGCCGCGGTACTGGTTCGATTCCCGCCGACATTACTTTCGCAAGCATCATGGCGCGGGCTACGAGTTCATGGCGAATCTCGCCCACGCCGGGAGCCATGCTGTCTGGCTGTTCCGCAAATGGCTGCAGTTCAAGGAAGATGAAGACATCCCCGACTATCTGCGCGATTTCCTGAAGCAGACGATGACGCGATTGTAGGGATAGCGGCTAACCGCCGGATTGCGCTTGGCACCCCGTTGCTTTTCCGCTTCAATAGCCTGACTTCTGGAGGAGCGCTCATGCGTCGTGATATTCCTGTGCTCATCTCGGCCGAGCGAATCCAAGAGCGGATTGACGAACTGGCCCGCGAGATCACCAGCACCTATCAGGGCCAGGCGATCACGATCGTCGGCGTGCTGACCGGGTGCCTGGTGTTCCTGGCCGACCTGATCCGCCGGCTCGACCTGCCGTTGAAGATCGCGCTGGTGCAAGCGTCGAGCTATCGGGGCACGGCCACGAAGGCCGGCGCGCTGCTGGTGGAGGATGAACTGCTGCCCGACCTGCGCGGGCGGCACTTGCTGTTGCTCGACGACATTCTCGACAGCGGGCAGACGCTGAGTTATCTGGTGAAACACCTGGAAAGCCAGGGCACTGCTTCGGTCCGGGTCGCGGTGCTGTTGCGCAAGCTGGGGACGCAGAAGGTGGCGCTCGAACCCGATTTCTGCGGCTTCCCGATTCCGGACGAGTTCGTCATCGGTTACGGGCTCGACTATAACGACGAGTATCGCAACCTGCCGTATATCGGTGTGCTGCCCGCCGATGCCCGCTGAGCCCCACCTGGGATGAATGGATTCATGCGTTCGATTCTCTTCGTGACGGACAATTTCGAGTATCACGGGCTCAACCGCCAGCAGCAACTGCTGGCGGAACGGCTGACCCCCGACTTCCCCCGGTTGTTCAGCATTCGCGGCCCCGGACCCATGCAACCGGCCGGAATCATGCCCGGCGGCAATCGCAGCCGGATCCATTTCCCCGTCGAAAACCTTTTCTCCTTGCGTCGACAGCTCGCTGCGGATCGGCCAACGCTGATTCATCTCTGGGGGCTGGCGTCGTTGCGGGCGCTCTGGTGGGCGACGCTGGTGAAGCAATCGCTGCTGCCGCCGCTGGTGATGACGCTGCAGGCGGCGGAGTTGGCGAAGCGGCGCGTGCGCCACCCCGAACGATTGCTGCTGGATCGTGTGCGACTGTTTGTCGTTGCCAGCGATCAGGAACGTGATGAAGTTGTTGCCCGCGGGTTGCCTGCAGAGCGCGTGCGCGTGATCGCGCCGGGTGTTCCCGAACCGGTCCCGCAACCGGTCGATGCCGCGTTGCGGGCGGAGGCATCGGCCGGCGAAGGCGACTGCCTGTTCCTGTCGATCGGCCACTTCAACACGTCGTACCGTTCGCGCGAGTCGCTGTGGGCGTTCGAGATCGTCCGCGGGATTCAGGAAACTATGCGGCTGACGCTCATCGGCGATGGGCCGTTCCGCGAACGCATCGCCAGAGCTTATTACTACGCCACGCAGCCCGAAACAGGCGTGCGCTTTCTGCAGGCCCGACCCGATGCGGGGCGCTTGCTGCTTCAGGCGGACGCGGCGCTGGTTGGTCATCGGCACTCGGGCGGAACGTACGCGGTGCTTGAAGCGATGGCCGCGGGCAGGCCGGTGGTGGCGAATCGCCTGCCGCATCTTGAACCGCTGATTCGCGACGGCGAGACCGGGTTCCTGGTGCCGGTCGGACGTCCGCCGGGCATCGCGCGCTGTTCGCTGCTGCTGGCCCGGGACCCGGCACGCCGTGTGCAGATAGGTGAAGCGGGTCGCGAATTCGTGCGACAGCATCACCGTGTCGAATCGATGGTGGCGGCCTATCAAATGCTATATGCCGAGGTTGCCTGTTGATGAAACGGTCCTTCCCAACAGCGATGCAATGGCTCACAATAGCCGGACTACTACGGAGTCGGACATGCAAGACGTGCTGACGGTGATTCTCGCTGGGGGCAAAGGGACCCGCCTTGAACCGCTGACCCGCGACCGCGCCAAGCCGGCCGTGCCGTTCGGCGGGGCGTACCGGATTATCGACTTCACACTTTCCAACTGCATCAACAGTGGCCTGCGCCGCGTGATCGTGCTGACGCAATACAAGGCGCGCAGCCTCGACCGGCATATCCGCCAGGGGTGGAACTTCCTGCCGTCGGAACTCGGCGAATCGGTGGAAGTGCTGCCGCCGCAGCAGCGCATCGACGAACACTGGTATCAGGGCACCGCCGACGCGATCTATCAGAATATCTACAGCCTCGAGAAAGAAGAAAGCAACTACACGCTGATTCTGGGCGGCGACCACATTTACAAGATGGATTACAGCCAGATGATCAGCTTCCACAAGGAGAAGGGGGCCGACCTGACGATCGGCTGTATCCCGATCCCGCTGGAGGAGTCCCGGCATTTCGGCGTGCTGCAAGTCAACGACGAAGGCCTGGTGACCGGCTTCGACGAGAAGCCGCTGCACACGAAACCGATGCCGGGAGATCCGTCGCGCTGCCTGGGATCAATGGGCATCTACGTGTTCCCGACGCGGCTGATGTTCGAGCAACTGTGCGAGGACGCGGCCAACCACAGCAGCAGCCATGACTTCGGCAAGGACATCATCCCCAACCTGATCAAGAGTCACCGTGTCTACGCCCATCGCTTCCGCGATCGAAACAACAAAGAAGAACCTTACTGGCGCGATGTCGGCACGCTGGACGCTTACTATCAGGCGAACATGGACCTTGTCGATGTGTCGCCGGTGCTGAACCTGTACGACCAGGCTTGGCCGATCCGCTCGCTGACACCCAACCTGCCGCCGCCGAAGTTCGTGTTCTGCGGGGAGGGGCCCCCGGGCGTTGCCCGCCGCGGCGAATCGCTCGACAGCATGGTCTGCCAGGGGTGCATTCTGTCCGGCGGGCATGTCTGGCGCAGCATCCTGTCGCCCAACGTGCGCGTCAACAGCTACGCCGTGGTCGAGAATTCAATCCTGTTTGAAGGCGTTGACGTGGGCCGGCACAGCCGCGTCAAACGCGCGATTATCGACAAGGACGTGAAGATTCCGCCGAACACGACGATCGGCTACGACCTCGACTTCGATCGGCGGCGCGGGTTCACGATCACTGAATCGGGTGTGGTCGTCATCGCCAAGCAGGAACGACCGGATACGTTTCTGGATCCGCGGGAGTGAATCACGTTTAGCGTGCATCCCAACGGGATGCACGCTAAACGTGTAATGTCTACTTCGCCAACTCCACCGCCGTCCTGATGATCGCGTCTTCAATCGTCGGCAGCCATTTCCCGGGCATGCTGTAGTAGATCTGCGAAGAGTCGGCCTCGTAGCCGCCCTCCTTCAGGTTGCGGGCCGAGGGGATGTAACTCATCACGTCGTTAGCGTAGCCGGTGATCCACAGGTTTTTCCGGCCCGCAAGCTCCTTCTTCAGGCGCAGGTTGTAGTCGATGACGACTTCTCCGCCGAGGATGACCCAGGTCAACTCGTCGCCGACCTTCCAGACCTGCACCGGGTAGTGCGGATAGCTGGCGGGGATCGCGCCGTTGTCTTCCAACTGCTTCAGCATGATCTGCGCCCGGTTGCGCACGGCGACGGTCTTGCTCAACGCGTCGGCGGTCCACTTCGTCTTGTCGGGCACCGGCTCCAGGTCGAGAGCGATCTCGCGGTACTTCGTCGTCAGTGCGCCGGTCAACGGCTGCATCGGCTTCTTCAGCACGTCATCCACGGCCCCGGCCAGTTCCTTGCCGTACTTGATGCACAGTTCCAGTTCCTTGCGAGGCAACGGGTTGGCGTCGCCGCCGGTGCCGATCCAGAACATTGCGGTGGCATCGGGGTACTTCTTTTCCAGTTCGATCTGGGCGAAGCCCGCATAGTCGCCGCACCATTCGTAGATGCCAAGCGTCGTGTTGTGGCAGGCATAGCCGAAGACGATTGCCTTGACCTTGCCGTCCTTGTCCTTCACGCACAGGGTCGGCACGTCATGATCGACGGGCCCGGTCGGGTTGCTGCCGTTGATGATGCCCTTCGCGGTCGGCTCGCGGCGGTTGACCGCGAATCGCGCCTTGCCGGCACCGGTCGAAAGCGTCGCCGGCTGCCGCGACTCGTAAGCCTTCACGCAAGCGTCGATCATCCGGTCGCGCAGTTTGGCGGTGTAGGCCTTGATCCGTTCCGGTTGCTCTGGCGTGAGCGGATACATGCTGTAGAGATTGTCGAAGACCACGGGGCCGCAATGGGTGTGCGAACAGGTGAGGGCGATCTGGTCCCGCTTCAACCCGGTCTTGCGCGAAACTTCCTTCGTGACCGCTTCGCCCAGCGAGCGCGGGATGCCGCACAGATCGCTGGTGAGGATGATCGCGGCATGGCCGTTCGCATCCTCGATCGCAAGCGCCTTCACCCAGAGATCGTGCTGCTTGGTATCGCACGGCTTGTCGCGGTTGCCGTATCCCGCCATCCAGAGCGGAACATCCGGCGTGATCACCTGTCGGGCCGTACCCGCCTTCCAGCGAAGTTCATCGGCAGGCAACGGGGTGAGTGAAGCCAGCGTAATCAGCAGGGTGAAGAGGCAACGCATCCGTGAATCTCCCGAAGAGGGGCGATGCGAGAATTGGAACATGCGTGGTGGCGGGATGCCAGAACAATCAAATCCATCGCCGTAGAAGAGTCGCCAATGCTTGCTGCCAGCGCATCAGCGGGTCGCTGCCGTCGCCGGGGACGCCGTCGACGACCGGGGCGGCATCGATCTTCCAACAAGTGACATCAATATCGTCCATGGCGGGAAACGTGCCGGCCGAGCCGAAGGCGACTGCACGAACCGGGTCCTCGGCCTCGCGCATGACCGGGCCGACACGGTCGAGCGGCACCTCGCGGAGCGTCACATGGCCCAGCGCGATCTCATCGCGCAGCAGCAACTCCAGCAGTGCGCGTTCGTCGCCCAGCGGCATGCCGTCGCGGTCGCTGCCGAACATGATGTCGAAATAGAGTGCCCCGTCGGCCAACCAGCGCGTCAACTGCCGGACGGCGACGACAACGACGGCCAGCACGAAGACAATACGCTGATATGGCAGGGCGGCATCCTTGAAGCGTGCCCGTGCCAGATCGGGCGCGAGCAGAATCGCATAACGGCAGCGGCGGCGCAGGAACTGGTTTTCATCGCGCGAGTAGTAGAACAGTTCATCGCGCAGGAACTTGACGTCGAACAGGTCGGGTCGCTGATCGGGATCGGTCTCCATCAGTGCCAGTTGCGAATGCAGCAGGCTTTCCATGGTGCCGCGTGTCGAGATCGACGCGAAGCCGCCGACGGGGTAGGCATCGCTGTCGAGCAGGCGCGTCGCCTGGTCGGGCCGGCCGGGCAGAGGCTGCGGCCGGGTGATCGGCAGTCCCTGTTCGAAGAGAGCGACCGCTTGCAGCACCTGCCGATGGGCGATGTATTCGCCCATGCTTAGTAAAGCCGTCCCCTGTTCGAGAGCCAGCACATCGGCGGGCAGCAGCAGTTCCGCAGCCCGTCGGGCCCCGGCAATCAGCGAACGGTACGAGTCCTGCAACAGCGGCAGCAGCCGGTCGCGTTCCAGTGATTCCCGACCTTTGCGCAGGTTCTCTTCGGGCCGATCCTGCAGCAGGCCGCGGATGATGCCCGGCGAAAACTCGACGCCGCCCCCGTGCAGTTGGGCCAGCAACTGCCGGACGAGATAGGCGATTGCCTGGGGTTGCCTGGCCGGGTCGATGCGCTTGACGGCATGGCAGGCCCGTTCAAACAGCGGGTCGGCATGCAGTCGACCCAGGAACAGGTCGTCGTAGGTGCGTGCCAGGCCGTCGGTCCAGCCGGGAATGGCGACCGTGTCCCCGCGGGCGCGCACAGGTCGCGGCGTGCCAAGCGCCAGATGGCCGACATCCGCGACAAAACCGAGCGGCGGCAGCGGGGTGCCGACATCCGCGAGCGTCAGGTACCAGGTCAGCGCCCCGGGGAGATGCGTCTGCGTGACGGGCAGGGCGCGTTGCAGCCAAAGTCCCTGCAGCAGGAACTGCCTGGCAATGTCGGCATCACGGACAATCTGCGTCGGCATCCGTTCCATCTTACGACAGTTACCCTGTCTGCCGAGCTTCGCCCGGTACAACCGTTGCGGAAGATTCTTCCGCCAAATCCGGCAGAACCGTTCAACTTCGCCCGGATGATCGGCCGATACCCATTGCGAGAGTCTCGCCGCGCCCCGGCGTGGCGCGTCCCGTACATGGCGGAAGGGAAGGACAGGCATGAACGTCAACCATCGATTGGCCGCGGCTGCCCTGCTGATGCTGGCAACCGGTGCTTTCGCCCTCGGGCAATCGCCGTCGACCCTGCCTTACATCAAGGATCCGACCGCGCCGGACAGGCAGATGCTGCCCGTCTCTGGCAAGTTGATCGGCGATGCCGTGATCGAAGGAGATGGTTCCGGCACCTGCACCGCCTGCGGGATCAAGAGCAGCGGAGCCGATTGCTGCGGGCCGATGGGTGCCCACGGGCCAATCGCCACGGAAATCTATGGCCGATCGGGTGCCAGTTTCATCATTTCGCAGACGCGATTCAGCGATTCGCTGAAGACCGGCTATGAAGTGATGGGCGGCGGGCGTTCGCTGTTCTTCAACAGCAGCGGCAGCCGGGCTCACGTGGTCGACCTGGGGCTCAGCTACACGACCAACGACGGCAATCCGAACAACACCTTCGACTTCTCGGGCGCACCGGTGACGATCCGCAACCTGCACCGCACGGCCGTCAGCCTCGCCTTGGGGCAGGACTGGTTTCTGGGCGGGGCCGGTCCGGTCGGGAGTGGCAGCGGCTGCAGCTTCCGCAGCGGTTTCGACGTCGGTGGCCGCTATGGCACCTCGCACCTGGACATGAACATCGCCGGCATCCCCGGCGGTTACCTGCGCCAGCGCGACACGTATGCCGCGGGCTTCCTCGGCGTGCATCTCGACCTCGAAGTGCCGATGGGCGGCTGGACGTTCTTCTCCGGCCTTCGCGGCGAGTACGGCTATTCGAACCTCAACCTCATCACCGGCACGAACACCAGCGTGCACGACATCAACGTGCTGCTCAACATGGGCGTGCGGTATTGAGCCGCTCCACGGAGAGTTCGTCACGCGAAACATGATCAATTCCGTATAACGCACTCGTCGCCGGGCATTCGCATCGCGGGAGTCGCGCATGGGGTTGACGGAGTTGCTGGAGCAGATCCGCGAAGACTGGGTGGATCAACTCACCCTGGCAATCGACGAACGGCAAGCGGTCGCGGGGACGCGCGTCATTGCGGAGCCGGCGGTTCGCGATGTGAACGGCCGAGTCGCCACGTCGGGGCAGCTTCAGTTTCCCTGCCGTACCGATATTGCCG
>JBBQII010000124.1:0-8254 GCA_038324795.1 Gemmatales bacterium | reverse complement strand
TGCTGCAGAATCTCCGTGGTCCGCTGCACCGATGCCGCTTCCGGCAAGGTGACGTTCACCAGCAGGTAGCCCTGGTCCTGCTCGGGGATGAAGCCGGTCGGCGCGGTGGCGAGCCCCCAGCCCGTCAGCGCGAGCAGGCCGCCGTACACGACAATGACCAGCACGCTCATCCGCAGGAACAAGGCCACAATGTTCGTGTAGCCGGTGGTGACCTTCGCAAAGAACCGGTTGAACAGATCGAAGAACTTCGTCAGCAGGTTGTTGCCCGGCTTGAACAGGAAATAGCCGATCACTCCGCCGGCCGCAAACAGGCCGACCACCGTGCCCCAGAACTTGGCGTTCTTCGCATCAAATGCGGGAAGCTGCCCCTTCAGCACGAACAGCGAGATCAGTCCGAAGGTCAGCACATACGCGGCACGCGGCAGTGGCTCACGAATTTCGCCATGCTTGTGCGGCTTGATCCAGGCGACGGCGCGGGCCGGGGCCAGCGTCAGGGCGTTGGTCGCGGAGATCACCGTCGAGCAGGCGATCGTCAGCGCGAACTGGCGGAAGAACTCGCCCGTGAGTCCCGGCATGAACGCGGTCGGGATGAAGACGCTGGAAAGCACCAGCGTGATGCCGATGACGGGGCCGGTGATTTCATCCATGGCTTTGAGCGTCGCTTCGCGGGCAGGCAGGCCCTTACCCATCCAGCGTTCGATGTTCTCGACGACGACGATCGAGTCGTCCACGACGATGCCGACGGCCAGCACCAGCCCGAACAGCGACAGGTTGTTGAGCGAAAAGCCCAGCGCGTTCATGATTACGAACGTGCCGATCAGCGACACGACAATATCGATGATCGGCAACAGCATCGCCCGCCAGTCCTGCAGAAAGATCATCACGACGATGATGACCAGGATGGCCGCGATGATGATCGTCACCAGAACATCGTCCACGGAATGTTGAATGAACGGCGTCGTGTCGTACGGTATGCGATAGTCGAGCCCGGCGGGGAACTTCTTTTTCAACTGTTCCATCTTGGCCTTCACGCGATCGGCCACATCGAGCGCGTTGGCCTGGGGCAACTGGAACACGGCCATCGCGACGGCCGGCAGGCGCACGTTCTTGCCGTTTTCTCTCTCGCCGACCGTGCAGTTGATGTCTTCGTTCTGGGCACCCAGGCTCAAGCGTGCCACGTCGCGGAGGCGGACGAAGCGACCATCCTGTCCCACCTTGACGATGATCTCTTCGAACTGTGCTTCAGTCTTCAGCCGGCCGAGTGCATTGAGTACCAATTGATACTGCTGCCCCTTGGGTACCGGTTCCTGACCCACGTTGCCGGCCGCCACTTCGACGTTCTGTTCCTGAATCGCGGAAATGACTTCGGAGGCGGTGATGTTCAGCGATGCGAGTTTCTGCGGGTCGAGCCAGGCGCGCATGCTGTATTCGCGCTGACCGAGGAACGTCACCAGGCCCACGCCCGGCAGGCGCGCCAGTTCATCGAACACATTGATCTGGGCATAGTTGCTCATGTACAGCGCGTCGTACTTGCCATTCGGTGAAACCATGTTGACGGCCAGCAGGATGTTCGGCGACTTCATCTGCACGTTGACGCCCTGCGCCTGCACGGAAGGGGGCAGCTGCGGCATCGCCAGCTGCACGCGCGTGTTGACGAGCATGAGCGCAGTATGGATGTCGGTGCCGATTTCAAAGCTGATGGTCAGCGTGTATTGGCCGTTGTTCGTGCAGGTGGACGACATGTAGATCATGCCTTCCACGCCGTTGATCTGCTCTTCAATCGGCTGAGCAACGGTATCCGCCAGTGTGATCGCGCTGGCACCGGGATAGGCCGTCGTCACCGAGATCGTCGGCGGGACGATCGGCGGGTATTGCGCGATCGGCAGCTTGAGCAAGCTGAGGACGCCGGTCATCACGATGATGATCGACAGCACCCAGGCAAAGATCGGCCGATCGACGAAGAATCGCGAAAGCATGCGGGGGTTCCTGATTGAGTCGGCGACGCCGCGAGCGGCGACTGGAAATGCTTACTTCTTCTTCGCCGGCGGCGACTTGCCGTCGGTTTCCGGCATCATCGTCAGCATGTTGACCAGTTTCGGGTCGACCTTCGCACCCGGCCGTGCGCGCTGCAGGCCCTGCACGACGATCCGTTCGCCCGCCTTCAGCACTTCCACTTCGCGCTTCACGTCGGCCCCATCCGGCGCAGTGTCGATGACCGTGCGTGTGCGCATCACTTCGCGAAGTTGCCCGTGCAACTGGCCGACTTGCACCACACGCGCCTCGACTTCGTTCTTGTCGTTGACGACGAGGATATACCGGTTGGTCTGATCGGTGCCGATCGCCTCATCCGCCACCAGCAGGGCGACGTGCGGCAGGCTCGTCGGCACCTTCACCCTTCCGAACAATCCCGAGGCCAGCTCAAGGTTGGTGTTCTTGAAGACCGCCCGCACACGAATTGAGCCGGTGTTAGGATCCACCTGATTCGCGATGAAATCCGTTTCACCGCTGAAAGGAAAGTCCTGCGTGTTCGCCAGCCCCATCTGGACCTGGACCGGTTTCTCCCGCGCGCTCGGCAGCTTCCCCTCCGCCACAAGCTTGTTGAACCGCAGCATCGAGTTCTGGTCGACATCGAAGTAGGCCCACATGGGCCGCAGCGATACGATGTTCGTCAGTGTGGTCATGTTCTGGGTGACGAGGTTGCCTACATCCACGAAGTGGCGATCCACCCGACCCGAAATCGGTGCCTGCACCGTACACCAGTCGAAGTTCAGCTGGGCGTTCGTCAGTGCGGCCAGTGACTGGTCGACGCTGGCCTTCGCTTCGTCGCGTGCGCCCAACCGCCGTGTGATCTCCTGGGCACTGATGGCCCCCTTTTCATTCTTCTGCACCGCCAGGCCGATGTCGTAGTCCGCTTGGGCTTTCACCAGCGCGGCCTTACTGAATTCCAGCGTCGCCTTCGCCTGCTCCAGCGTTGCCCTGTAGGGTCGATCGTCGATCAGAAACAGGATGTCATCTATGTTGATCAGGTCGCCGTCCTTGAACTTGATCGCCATCAGGTACCCGGTCACGCGCGGCTTGACCTCGACTGATTCGACGGCCTGCGTTCGTGCCGTGAAGATCTGGTAATCGGTGACTTCGCGTTCGATCGGCGTGGCGACCATCACGACCGGCGGCGGCGTCTCGACCGCCTTCGGGTTGCGGTCCGTGCAACCGCAGGCGATCAGGAACAGTGCGACGGCAATGTGGCGGTGCAGGTTATTCATGTTCGGACTGCATTCTGAAGATAAGAAGGCGCAGTAGCCACGGGGTGAGACTTCCAGCCCCATGGACCAAACCCTCGCGCGAATCCGCGGGGGTTACAAACGAAAACAGATGACGAGCGAAATTGTACTGACGTCCACGGCGAATGCACGTCTCAATTTGCCGTTGCCGGGTTCACATGGGCGGCGTATCGTTCTCTTCAGCATAAGCGGCAGTGTCTCTCCCCTTCCCATCGCGATGCTGTGAACTTCACGCGGGGTCCAGGCATGAATTTCTGCTTCCTGCTTGCTGCCCGAGCCTCGACCGCCGAAAACCTGTCGATCTTCGACCCCGTGTCCCCACCCGCGCAATCGATCAAGTCGCTTGCTATTCTGGTGCTGGCGATCACCGGCGTCATCTTCATCATCGTCGAAGGGATTCTGGTCTACGCCATCTGGAAGTTCCGCAAAGGAAAGCCCACCGACGACAACGAACCGGCCCAGGTGTACGGCAGCACGCCGATCGAGATCGCCTGGACCGCTGCCCCTGCCCTGATCTGCTTCGTCTTAATGCTGGCGATCGCCCGGACGCTGTGGGAAGTGAACGTCGACCCGCAACGACCTCCTGCCGAATCGCAGCCGGTGCGCGTGACAACCATCGGCCATCAGTGGTGGTGGGAGTATCGTTATGAACTGCCCGATGGCACTTCGTTCATCACCGCTAACGAATTGCATGTGCCGGCCAGTAACTTCAGCACGCCCAGCGAACGCCGACCGGTCTACTTGACGCTGCAATCAGCCGACGTCTGCCATTCGTACTGGGTTCCGCGGCTGGCGGGCAAGATGGACCTGATTCCCGGGCGTACGAACAACCTGTGGTTTGAGACGGCCCAGACCGGTCTGTTTCTGGGCCAATGCGCGGAGTTCTGTGGCCCGCAGCACGCGAAGATGCTGCTGCGTGTCTATGTCGATACTCCCGAGCAGTACGACAAATGGCTCGCCAACGAAGCCAAGCCCGCTGTCGATGACGCGAAGGTGAAGGAAGGCCGCGACCTGTTCCTGAAGCTGTCGTGTGTCAGCTGCCACCGTATCCGTGGAACTTCGGCTGACGGCTTCTATGCCCCGGACCTGACGCACCTGAAGAGCCGGGAGACGCTGGCGTCGGGCATCGTGCCGAACACACGTGAGGAGTTGCGCCGTTGGGTGCAGGACCCGCAGAAGGTGAAGCCGGGGGCGCTGATGCCCGCGTTCGGACTGAGCGACCGGGAGTTGGATCTGGTGATTGATTATCTGGAAACGTTGAAGTAACCGCCGCTTGCGGCGTTGCCTGATGATTCATGGCGGCGCCGCAAGCGGCTTAGAGAAACCAATGGCGAGTCTCGTTGCGGAAACCCCTGAAAAACCCTCGATCATGGACATTCTCCATGACTGGGTGACTACGGTCGATCACAAGAAGATCGGCATCATGTACGTGCTGATGGCGGTGTTCTTCCTCATCGTCGCCGGGGCGGAAGCTCTGTTGATGCGCATGCAGTTGATCCAGCCGGGGATGACGATCGTCAAACCGGACACGTTCAACCAATTGTTCACCATGCACGGCACGACGATGGTCTTCTTCGTCGGCATGCCCATCCTGATCGGCGTCGCCAACTTTGCCGTACCGCTGCAGATCGGTGCCCGCGACATGGCATTCCCACGCCTCAACGCGCTGGGCTTCTGGACGACGTTGTTCGGCGGTGTGCTGGTCTACACGAGCTTCGCCACGGGCGGCGGACCCAACTTCGGCTGGTTCGCCTACGCCCCTCTGACGGAAAAGACATTCAACCGCGGCCCCGCGGCCGATTTCTGGGCGATGGGGCTGATCGTCAGCGGCATCGGCACCATCACGGCGGCGGTCAATTTCATCGCCACGATCATGGCGATGCGGGCACCCGGCATGACGCTGCGGAAAGTGCCGTTCTTCACCTGGACGATGCTCTGGACCTCGGTGCAGATCCTGATCGCCATCCCGCCGTTGACCGTGTCATTAACGATGGTTGTGCTGGACCGCCAGTTCGGGGCGCTGTTCTTCGACCCGCAGAACGGTGGCTCGGCCTACCTGTGGCAGCATATGTTCTGGTTCTTCGGCCATCCGGAAGTCTACATCCTCATCCTGCCGGTGTTCGGCATGGTGTCCGAAGTGATCCCGACATTCTCACGCAAGGTGCTGTTCGGCTATGAGTTCATGGCCGCGGCTACGATGGCGATCGTGTTCATCAGCCTGGGCGTCTGGGCACATCACATGTTTGCCGTCGGCATGAGCAAGACGCTCGACTTGTTCTTCGCCGCCGCTACACTTCTGGTGTCGGTCCCTACGGGCATCAAGATGTTCAACTGGTTGGCGACCATGTACGGCGGCCGCATCTGGTTCGCGTCCCCCATGTTGTTTGCAACCGGGTTTTTGTCGATGTTCCTGATCGGCGGCCTGACCGGCATCATGCTCTCGGCCGCTCCGTTCGACTTCCAACTGTCGGACAGTTACTTCGTGGTCGGCCACTTCCACTGGGTCCTGATCGGCGGCACGGTCTTCGGCGTCTTCGCGGGCATCCACTACTGGTACCCGAAGGCAACTGGACGGATGCTCAACGAACGCCTGGCCAAGTGGCAGTTCTGGCTGCTCATCATCGGCTTCGCAGTGACGTTCGGGCCGATGCACCTATCAGGAATGCTCGGCATGCCCCGGCGTATCTACACGTATGAAGCCGACCGCGGCTGGACATTCTGGAACCAGTTATCGACGATCGGTTCGCTGATCCAGGCACCCAGCTACCTGATCTTCGCCTACAACATCACGGTCTCGCTCTGGAAGGGCGAACGTGCGGGAGACAACCCCTGGCAGGCATGGACGCTCGAATGGGCGACCACATCGCCGCCGCCGTCCTACAACTTCGAGGAAATCCCCACGGTGCGAAGCCGCCGGCCGCTGTGGGACTTGAAGCACCCGGACGACCCGGACTGGAAGTATGAGTGAACGATCAGCGATCGTTCGCTGGGGGATCTGAACCATGCCCTATTCCGGTGACCTGCCGACGACTTGGGACCCGAATACTTCTCTGGTGAAACGTGATAAAAAAGGGAAGGTGACGCAACGGCGATTCTTTGGCGGCGATGGCCGGGCCATCCTGAACATCGACTACGACTATGATCACGGAGCCGGAAGACCGCATGCACATGAGTGGGACTGGTCGAGCGATCCACCACGACAACCTGGACGAGCATTGACGGCGAAAGAACAGAAGGCATGAAGCGGATCATCCATAAAGAGTACGTCGCGGGCTGGCTGGATACGACCGTTCACGACTTCGTGAATGAGTTATCGGTCGACTCCACCGAGTTGCAGTATTGCCTGATTGCGTGTCTTGACAGCAATCCGAATCCCGCGTCGATTCTGCGAAGCGGTCCGGAACTCAAGGCGATCGCGAGTGAGACTCTGGTCATCGGCACGGGGTTACTGCTTCCCACGGAACGGTTGCTGAAGGCATGCCGGCGGAAGCAAGTGTTCTTTGGATTTGATGAGTTGTGGTTCTTCCCCGGCAACGATGTCGAACCGAAGCCGGATCGACTGAATCTGCTGGGGCCGGCTCGAGTCGACCAGCGCCGGTTGCGGTCGCTGGGCAAATGGATGGACGCGAATACGTGCTCGTTCGGCATCGGCGGCGGCGAAGGATTGAACTTCGTGATACGCGCCACGGGGCCGGCCCGGGATTTGTTGGGCCATTCGATCGTCCAAACGCCGCACACGATCACGGCACAGGCATGGGAAGGGGCAATCCTCTGAGCGACTCGCTGACGATCACCGCGGGCACGCGTGCCTCCGCCGAGAGGGGGCTTACCCCCGGTCAATGGGGCCTGATCGCGTTCCTCGGGTCCGAGGTCGCGTTTTTCAGCACGCTGATCGTGGCGTACTTGGCCTTTTACGGCCGCGACCATCAACCGGGCGGGCTGGGCGGGCCGACGCCGCTGTCGGCCCTGTCGTTGTCGCTGGTCATCGGCACCACCATCTGCCTGCTGTCCAGCAGCTTGACGATTCATCTGGCTGATCGGTCGATCCGCAAGGGGGCCAACGGCGCGTTCCGCTTGTTCTGGGCGTTGACGATCCTGCTGGGCACCGCTTTTCTGGCGGGCACGGCATGGGAGTGGTACGAACTGATCACGAAGCAGAAACTGACGATCAGCCGCAATCTGTTCGGCAGCAGCTTCTACACACTGGTGGGCTTTCACGCTTTCCATGTGACCGTCGGTGTGATTGTCATGTCACTGATCTGGTTCCTGTCGCTGGCGGGCGAGATGACAGCGAAGACTCACGGCAGCGTCGTGCTGGTCTCCTGGTACTGGCACTTTGTCGATGTGGTCTGGATCATTGTCTTCACGGTGGTGTACCTGTTGCCGCGGATGGGGTCGTGAACGATGGATGACACCCGCGAAGCACCGGCACACGACGACGGCATCGAGATGCCCCGGTCCACGGCCGCACCCTTGGTCATGGCGATTGGCATCTTGCTGGCCGGCGCGGGCGTGCCACTGAGTTGGTCAATGTCGATCGTCGGCCTGGTGGTCTTCGTCGCGGGCCTGGGAGCGTGGATCTCCCATCTGCTGCCCGGGCAAGGGCATATGCATGAGAAACGCGCAGCCGAGAAGCCGGCCGTGATTCTCCCTGCTCCAGGCGCGGTCTTACATCTTCAAAAAGGCATGCCCGGCTACCGGATGCGGTTGCCACTTGAAGTCCACCCGATCTCCGCCGGGATCAAGGGCGGCGTTCTCGGCGGGTTGCTGATGCCCGTCCCGGCGTTGCTGTGGGGCCTGTTGAAGGGGCATGGCATCTGGTACCCGGTCAATCTGCTGGCCGGCATGGTCTGGGCGGGGATCGAAGACCTTCCGCTGGCGGAACTTGAGCAGTTCCGTCCAGGGCTGTTCGTCACGGGTCTGGTGATTCATGTCATCATGTCGATTGTACTGGGCTTGATCTATGGCGTGCT
>JBBQII010000123.1:0-8280 GCA_038324795.1 Gemmatales bacterium | reverse complement strand
TTGTCATCGGCCGACAGGGGGTGCCGGTCCGGCTGATGCCATCGACCGCGAAAGATCGCCCGCCGGTATCTGTCGATGGCCCGTTCCGCATCGCGGCCACAAGCGTCGACGCACGGATCGATCTGACTACCGGGATCACTGTCTACGACTTGGTGCTTGAAGTAGCCTGGGAGGCAACGTTGCCGGTCTATCGGATCGATACTGTCCCCGCGATCAGCAAAGGTACCGATGATGCCGGGCGCAACGTTACCGTGCAACCCATCGAGTCACGCTTGCCAGTTTCCGGGGTCAGCGCATACTTGCGACTTCGGCTGGAGGGCCTGAGCCGGCAGAGTCAGTCGATCGCAATATTACAGGGGACATTCAAGGCAACCATCGCCGACGAAATGCTGCGTACACGATTCGACATCGCCAAGGGACCGATGAAAGTGCGACAGGCGGGCGTCGACATCGATCTCACGCGATTCGAGTGGAAGAAGAACGCCTGGGTGGCCGACATCCAATTGCATTATCCACAAGGAGGGGCCGAGTTCGAGAGCTTTGAAACCTACTGGCTGAGCCGCAACCGGCTGACGCTGATCGCGCCAGATGGCAAAACCCGGGTCACCGTTGATGACCCCGAGATCAACGGGACCTCGTTGCGTTACACCATCAAGGCCCCCGGCAACCTCGCCGGGTGGACGATGGAGTACGAGACGCCCGCACCCATGTGCGAGGTGCCGGTGGCGTTCACGTTGAAGGGGATCGCGCTGCCGTAAGCGGATCACGGGTCGATTTCAACCTGGAACTTGTCTTTCAACTCCTGGCGCTTGTCGCTCTCAGCCGCGTAGAGGACGAAGTGGACCAAGTCCCAGACCTTGTTGGTTCTCGCCAGCTTTTCGTCTTCCGTGGGCCGCAGGTGCGTGTGGGCGGGCATGTTGCTCCCCAGAATGCCGCCGTAGATACGGGCGTAGATCTCCTCCGGCTTGCGGCCGCCTCGCAGCGTGGGAACCGTCAGATTCCGCGGGCGGACAATCGAGCCCCATGAGTCGAACTGGTACGGTGCTGCCTTGCCATAGCCGGTGTGGCACGTGGTGCAGCCGACCTTGGCGTCGTTGAACAGCTTGTGGCCGTTGGCGGCCGCCTCGGCCCATTTCTCAGGCGGGTACGGATTCGCATCGGGCACGATCGGCGTTCTGCCTGACTGCACCCAGAGCGGGATCGTGATCGAGGCCTGATTCAGCAGCCCCTTGCGGACGTCGCCGCGGTCCATCTCGTCTGCCCCGGGGTCCGCCGCCTTCTTCATCACTTCGTACTCGGTCTCGCCGCGCATGCTGAGATGAATGACGTAGCTGATGATCGCCTGCACGTCCTTGTCGCTCAGTGCCCCGAACTGCGGCATCGGCGAACCGTCCATCCCCTTGGTGATTGTGCGATGCAGGTCGCCCCGGCTCGGCTTACGCTTGCCGCCGACGCCCGGGTCGGTCGTGATGAACTTGAACAGTCCCTGCCGGTAGTCGCGCGGCAGCGGCACAAGGTATTTGCCGCCCGGGCCGGCACCGTCGCCGGTCAGGCCGTGACACTGCTGACAGTAGTTGCGATACAGAACGCCGCCCTGCTTCAGGGTGTCCGAATCCAGCTTCAATTCACTGTCGAACGTCTGCAACTGGTTGATGCGGTCTTCGAGCGCCAGGATGTCCGCGGCCATCGTGTTCGCTTGCGCTCCGATGATGCCGACCAGTTGCTGATCATCGGGCGTCTTCGCGGCATCCTTCAGGGTCTGCACTTCCGCAAGCTTGGCGGAAAAGTTGTCACGCAGCGTGTTGAGCTTGTCGCCCAACTTGGTGCTTTCGACAAGCATCGGACCGGACGGCACCTTCGGCTCGCGTGGTGTGCCATAAAGTTCGGTCAGCACCTTGTCGAACTCGTCGCGCAGGTCCGGCTCGACCTTCTTCGTGTTCAGGATCACGCGTTTCTGTGCCTGGCTCAGCAACAGTGCATCGTCCCCGGCCAGCGTTTCATGCGGGCGGTTCAGGCTGGCCAGCGGCGGGTAGCCGGGTTCGTACCATTTTGATGGTTGTACGCCGGTGGGTACGTTGACCACAAGCCAATCAGAACGGACGGGGTAACTCGCTGCGTCTTCCCCAGGCGGTGTTTCCGTCTTTCCACAACCAATGCAAGACAGCATGAGCGTCAACAGAATCGAAGCGCGTATGAACATTCCTGCACCTCACGGGCGACCGAACTGGTAGCATCTACACAACTAATTGTTTGCGCGATGCGGGCCCACGTCAACTGTTTGGTCGTATCGAAGTTGAGAACCGGGTTCTCAACTTCGGGAATACGGTAACGTCTCGGCCTCAGTCTTCCTTCGTCGGACGACACATGAAGGTTCAAACCGGCTTCGTCACGATCGTCACGCTCATCATGGTGCAATCGCCATGCCCGGCCCAGCATTCACCGACCGCGCTGGCACTTTTAAAGGCGGAACACGCGGCCGGGCTGGGCGACTGGAATGACGCAATTCGCCAGTATCAACGCATTCTGGAAACCTCGGGAAATGAACTGGTGCCCGTGCTGCCGCCGCTGGCAGCCGCTGCCGCAATCTTCGGCGGGCCGATCTACACGGTCCCCTGGGCAAGCCAGCATTCGCGCCAGGCACGCTGGTTAATTCATCGGCAGATCGCAAGCTGGCCGGCCGAGGGATCAGCCATGTATCGGCAACGCGTCGATGATGCTGCCGCACGCAAACTGGAAGCAGCGAAGGCAGAGAATGACGATTTCCTGTTTCAACAATTGCTGGCGGAGATGTTTAACAGCCGGGCCGGGGAACAGGCGCTGCTGACACTGGCCCAGCGTGCCTGGCGGCGGGCCGACATCGCGGAGGCCTCACGCTGCTGGCGGATGCTGCTCGACGACTACCCCAACCAGGTTACACCAAGGTCGCTAATCGAAGCACGCTGGCTGATGAGCAGAATGTTCCTCGGCGAACAAGCTCGTGTGGCCACATTGCTGCCCGCGTTTCGCGAGCGGCATGGCGACGCAATCGGGCTGTTAGCGGGGCGAAAGGGCCATCTCGGCGACACGCTGACGGCCCTGCTCAGTTCCCCTCGCGACACGACGCTGCAACCACCACCTGACGACGGCCAGGTCTGGTCGACGTTCGGCGGGAAACCGACGCGGAACACGCATCTCGAAGTGGGCCTGCCGCGCGACTGGCCCGGAATGACGCACACATGGTCAGCCGAACTGCCGGAGGCGAACGCCCCGCGTCGGGCCGAAGAGCCGGTCATCGCCCCCGATCAGCCGCGAACGCTGGCGCATCATCCGGTCATCGGCCATGGCAGGGCGTTCACGGCCGGAAGCATGCGGGTCGATTCGTATGACCTGCATACCGGCACACATCGGCAGGTGTTCGACCCGGGCCGAACGTTCAGTGCGGCCAACGTCGATACTCGACTGCCGATACGCGACGACACGCGATTCACGCTGACGCTGCATGATCGGTTCCTGTACGCCCGAATCGGCGGGCGCGGGTTGCGCACACCTCGCGACAACGTGAAGGAGCCCAACGAAAGCAGTACGGCGATTGTCGCCCTGGGCCCCATCGCGGATGATCTGAAGGCCGAGATTCCCCATGCGTGGACACTGCGACCGCCTCCCGGGCCGCCCGATTCGTTCAGCATGTTCGAAGGGGCTCCCGTGGTCGCCGACGGCCGGCTCTACGTCGTCATCTGGCGGCAATCCGGCGGCAACGCCGTCACGCTGGTCGGCTGCTATCGGCTGCCCGAACGCGGGCGGGTGCCGGAACTGGCGTGGCTTCGCGAAGTCGGCACCGCGTCGGCCGGCATCGGCACCGAAGCACGCACCCGGCATAATCTGCTGACACTGGCGGGCAACTTAATCGTCGCCTGCACGAACGCGGGCACCATCCTCGCGATTGATCGCGAGACCGGACTGCCGGCCTGGGAGTATCGTTATCGCCGGGTCGAACGGAGATCGCCCAACCCCGAGCTATGTCCCGGTCTGTTTGACGGTGAACGGCTGTTTGCCGCGCCGCTCGACTCGGACCGCGTGGTCTGCCTGGATGCGTTTACGGGACGAAAGCTCTGGGATCGCGACGGGCTTGAGGTCGTGCACCTGCTGGGAACCGCGCGCGGCCGGGTGATCGCCACCACGGGTGGGCCGATCCGCGGCCTGCATGCGTTTGACGTTCACACAGGGGCCGGCGTCTGGTCGCATCATGCCGACGGCGGCTCGGCGACGTTCGGCCGCGGCATCGTCTCGCCCGGGATGGTGTACTGGCCGACGAAGCAGGCACTGCAGTTCCTCGACCCGGCCACGGGTGACCCGATCCGTCAGCCGCTGCCGGGACTGTTCGGCAACCTGGCGTACGCTCGCGGTTGCTTCGTCGTGACCGACGGCACCACGATCCGCGGGTACGTCAGCGAGGGGCCGTTCGTTCCCTTGCGATTGCCTGTGCGCATAGCCCCGGGAACATCACTGATTGTTCGATGAACGTTGCGCCAAAACTGTCGCTTTCCCGATTGCGATCGGGTACAACAGCGATGTTGACCCCACCTACCGACTTCCGCCGGAGAGCTGCTGCCGTGAACACGTCGCGAACCGCCAAGTGCCTGTCGATCGCCGTTGTACTTTCCTTCTTCACCGTTGCAAGGGCCGACAACTGGCCGCAATGGCGCGGGCTGAAGAACGACGGCCACAGTGCCGAGAAGAACTTGCCGGTCGAATGGAACGCAGAGAAGAACGTGCTGTGGAAGCTGCCGATGCCCGGTCACGGCTCATCGACTCCGTGCGTCTGGGAAGACAAGATCTTTCTGACTTCGCTCGACGGCGAGAACGTGATGCTGCTCTGCATCGGCACCGACGGCAAGGTGAAGTGGAAGGAACGGATCGCCGGCACCGTGAAGGCGGGCCGGGGCGACGAAGGCGATGCCGCGTCGGCGTCGTGTTCAACCGACGGCAAGCATGTCTGGACGTTCGCCGGCAACGGTACGCTGGTCTGCTTCACCATTGATGGCAAAAAGGTGTGGGAGAACGATCTGCAGAAGTACGGCAAGTTCGCCATCCAGTTCGGCTGCCACTGGACCCCTGTGCTTTACAAGGACAAGCTTTATCTGCAGGTCATGCACCGCGGGGCTCAGTTGATCGTCGCCCTCGACGCGGCCACGGGCAATGAACTGTGGAAAGTCAGCCGGCCCGGGTACGGCAAGGGCGAAAGCCCGGATACCTACTCTTCGCCATTCATGTGGGAAGGCAAGGGTGGGCCGCTGCTGGTGGCGCATGGCAACGACTACTGCACCGGGCACAAGATCGAAGACGGTACAGAAGTATGGCGCGTGGCCGGTCTGAACCCGAACACGAACGGAGCTTGGCGGTTCGTGTCGTCGCCGCTGGTGACGCCCGAGCTGATCGTGGTGCCGTCGTGCAAGAACGGGCCGGTGGTTGCGTTCAATCCAGTCGGCGCAAAAGGGGAGATCAACCCCGATAACAAGGCCGAACTTTGGCGGTTCAAGTCGACCCCCGACGTAGTGCCGCCCATCGTGGTCGACGGCATCGTCTACCTGATGGACAACGGCCCGCTGACCGCGGTCGATGCAAAGACGGGCCAGCAGTTCTACCGCGAGCAACTGCACAAGCAGATCTATCGCGGCAACATGGTGGCCGCCGACGGTATGATCTACGTGGTGGGCCGCGACGGCGTCGGCCAGGTCGTCAAGGCCGGCAAAGAGTTCAAACTGCTGGCGGCCAACGACCTGAAGGAAAAAGTCTACGCCTCCCCGGCGATCGCGGATGGAAGGATTTACATCCGAACGTGGGATAATCTTTACTGCATCGGCACGAAGTAATTTTTCAGATCAGCGGGCATCCCGAAAGGATGCCTGCTAACAGATCGATATTGTCATGACCACCACCGCCGTCGTCTTTCCGTTCGATCTCTTCGGCAGTGCCGGCAGCGGGGCCGGCGCGGAGTTGCTCTCCGACGCATTGCAGGAGATGATCAGCGATTCCAAGCGTGAGAAAGGGCAGACGCGCGGACATGCCTATCAGGATCATGTCCGCATCCGGGAGTTCAATTTTGAATCGATGTCGTCCATCCGCGACTGGCGTAAGACCGGCCGGCAGGCGGCCCGCCAGGCATGGAAACAGGGCGACTTTCTGCTCTGGCTGGGCGGCAATCACCTGGGCGTGCTGCCGGTGTACGAAGAGTTGGGGCCGGACACGCTGGTCCTGCAACTCGATGGCCATCTCGACATCTACAACCTCAGCGATTGCACCGAGGAACTGTCGCACGGTAACTTCCTGCTGCATGCGGAAGCTCCGCTGCCGCGGATCATCGGCATCGGCCATCGCGACCTGTTTCTGCCGCGTACCGCTGCCGCGAAGCATTACGAGCATATCGCCACTGCAGCGGACGTGATTGTCGATGAGGCGAGCGCCATCGCGAAGGTTGCCCGGCGTGCGTCGGAGGTCGAGCATGTCTTTCTGGACATCGACTGCGACGTCTTCGACCCCGCTTACTTCCCGGGGACCACGCATCCGCTGCCGTTCGGCCTGGCCCCCGCATTCGTGATCAAGCTGCTGAACGCCATTGGCACCGATCGTCTCTGTGGACTGGCAATCAGCGAATTCGACCCCGGCCGCGACGTCCGAGATCAAAGCCTGGCGACACTGATCTGGTTGCTGGAATGGCTGCTGCTGAAACTGCATGAGTGAGCGAAGTCGCTACTTCTTCTCCCGAACCGTGATATTCCTGAAATCGAAGTCGCCTTTCTCATGCTGCAGGCCGAGGCCGACTTTCGGGTCGGGGCCGATCTTCCAGGACTTCTCGATCACTTCGCCATTGAGGCGTACCACCGCCAGGCTGCCAGTGAAGTCAAGTTCCAGTGTGTTCCACTGCCCTGCGGGTTTGGCGTAACGGGCGTAGCGGTCGGGGCCGGCCTTCGGGTAATCGCGAATCTGGAACTGCTTGCCGTGGATATAGATGCCCGAATCGCCGGCTTCGGTCGCCCGGAATTCCAAGCGGATCACGCAGCTGGCCGAATGCGTCTTCTCATGCGTGATGGTTTCCATCGCGGCCTTTGCGTCGTGGTGGATCGCGCCGTCGACGATGCTCCAGCCATCGAGTTTCCCCTTCCAGCCTGTCAGGTCCTTGCCGTTGTCGAGCCGATCGCCGGGCTCGGCCGCTGATGCGAACAGGGTGGGAATCATCACGAAAACCAGTGACCGAAAGCAACGCGACATGGAGAGATCCTCGTTCGGCGGGACGGGCGGGCTACCCGTTGGGGGGTGTGTCATTAAGATAACAATCGAACCGCCCGAGAGTATCGCCCTGTTGCAGAAGTGAACCGAAATGAATCAGACCGAATCAAAATCGCCCGTCAACTGGCGACCGTTGGCCTTGCTGGTCGTGCTGGCCGCATCGCTGATGGTGGTCGCCTTCCGGCTGATGCCGTACGGCATCCGCGGGGCCAACTTCGTCCCGGCCGGGGCGCTGTTCCTGTTCGCCGGCGCCCGTCTGCGCCCGCGCTGGCTGCTGCCGGTCGCCTTCATCTCGGTGTTGGCGGTCGACATCTACTTCTACAGTGCCAATGAGTGGCAGTTCCCGTTCTTCAGCTACATCGGCTACGCGCTCTATATCACGCTGGGCTGGGCAATGCTGAGTCGGCCGTCGCGATTGCTGCGTGTTTTTGGCACTGCCGTCGCGGGAAGCGTCGTGTTCTTCCTCGTCACCAATTTCGGCGTCTGGCTCGAGCATGTCATCCGGCCGGAGTACTTCGCCAATCAGGACCTGAAGTATCCGCCCGACCTCGGCGGGCTGTTGCTTTGCTTCGAGAAGGCGATCCCCTTCTATCGCGGGACGTTCCTGTCCGACATGGTCTTCGGTGTCTTCTTCTTCGCCGGCTATGCCGTGCTGGCGAAGGCCTACTTCCCCGCCGAGAGCGTAGCCGCGGCAGAGGTACGCTCATGAAGTTTGCCGCATTCATCGACTACAAGCAGGACAAGGAAACCATCGATCGCGTCCGCCCGACGCATCGGCAGTACCTGCGTTCGCTGCTGGATGCCGGGAAGCTGTTTGCCTCCGGTCCGTTCACCGACGACAGCGGTGCCCTGATCATCTATGAAGCCGATACCCCGGAGGAAGCAGAAACCATCCTGCATGGCGACCCGTTCCACGCGGCCGGCATCTTCGTGAAATGGAAGATCATGCCGTGGAAGATGGTCCTCGGCAACCCGGCCCTGATCCCGACGAGCTAGGCGACGAACCGCCCGAGTCGG
>JBBQII010000122.1:0-8285 GCA_038324795.1 Gemmatales bacterium | reverse complement strand
TCCTTGCCGGAGGTGGTGACGGTGCAGCGGTAGTTCTTGCGCTCGAGTATCTCGGCCACGGTCTGCGCGTGCAGTTTCTCGTCATCCACAATCAGGACGTGCAATTGCTCATCCACCGCCATTGGACTTCCCCGAAATTGTCTGTTCGGATCATTCTATGCGAGGGTCGGCCATCGTCACAGCTTGCCCAAGTTACGGAGCGGCAAAATCGGTAAAGATCGATGAAGGTCAAGGTTGCCCGGTCAAACAACCGATCAGGAGAAGAGCGAAGTCCCGGTTCAGCGTGGGGGAACGGCCGATGACGGATACGCGCAGCCTGATGGACCGCATCTCGGCCTTCCGGGAACGGCTCGATTCGCTGCCGCGCCTTTCGCCCGCATCACTGCCGGCCACGGTCGCGGTGCCCGATCAAGTATCCCGTCAACCCGACGATGCATTGACAGCTCGCATTCGGGCCGGTTCGCGAACGCAGGCGGTACTTGAACAATCGGTCCGCACGCTCAGCGAAGAGCCGCCGTCTGAAACGACTTCCTCGACACCGTTGACTGCGCGTGCTCGCCGGGTGTTGACTGAAGCCCGCGAACTGATCGATTGCATGAAGCGCCTCGCCGACGAGCCGCTGCTGGCGGGACCGCCTGCCGATCAGGGCAGCATCGATACCGACCCGCTGGCCATCTATTACCGCGAAACTGCGAGCATGCTTGTCCCCGCGGTACGCCTTGCCGGCACGATGCCCGACATGCCGAGCGTGCAGACACGCCTGGCGGAAGGGCTGGAAGGAATCCTCGGAACAGTGCGGCAGCGACTGGCCGCGCTTGGTCATGCGCTCGGACAGCGCCGGCGCGATGACGATCAGGTAAACCGCTTATCGCATCTGCTCGTCGAGCTTGACGGCACGGAAGTGGTTGACGACACGCCGCTGCTGGAACTCGCAGCCGAGGTGCTGGCGGATAGCCCGGCGATGCCGTTACGATTTCTCTACACTCCGCCGACGGCCACACAGGCCTTCCTCGGCGGTCCCGTGTTCCCGGCTCCGGCCAGATTCATCGCCAGTCACGGGCTGACATGCGCCCGGGTCGTCGCGCGGATGCTGCGGCATGCTCCCGAATGGCGAGATCGGCCGCTCGACCCGATCCTCGTCACCCTCGTTCATGATGTCGGCATGATGCGCATACCGGCCGTCGCTCTAAGCGAGACCGGCAGGTTGACTGAAGAGCATCGCCGCGCGATAGAAACACATCCACGTGTCGGTGCGGAAATCATCTCGATCCGGCTGCCATCGTTGTCGCATCTGACAGAAGCGATCGCCGCCCATCACGAACGGCTCGACGGTACGGGCTACCCGAGCGGCCTGAAGGGCGAGCAGATTCAACCGCTGGCAAGACTGCTTGCCGCGGCCGATATGTACGCCGCGATGTGCTGCCCGCGCCCGCATCGGATTGCCTTCGACCCGCGTACCGCACTTACTGACACATTGCTGCACGCGGAGCAGAACATCCTCGATCGCTTCGCGGCTGAAAAGTTGCTGGTCATGTGCTTCTACCCGGTCGGCAGCGTTGTCGAAATGTCGGATGGCGCGATCGGCATCGTGGCCGCCAATCGGCAAGGCCGAGGCGAGCTGCATCTGGCCTCTCGGCCGGTGCTGAACCTGCTGATCGATCCTCAGGGGCGACTCCTCCCCGTTCCCCTGCCGATCGACCTGGCGGAATGTGAAGGCGGCACAGTCGTCCGCACGCTGCGACTTGACGAACGCGCCCGCCGTCTCGGCCGGCACTACCCGGAATGGGCGATCTAATTGCGAATTGCGGAATGCGGAGTTGAAAAACGAGACAGAGGGCGGAGTGAGACGGTCGCGAAGTTCGGTCTTCATTCCGCATTTCGCATTCCGAATTCCGCATTTGGCCAATGTCGGATCAGTCACCTTACTTCCGCTCCACGTTGCACCCCTGGCCTTGTCTGGTGTTTCTTCTGCCGTTGCTTGCGGCATATGAGTCAGGCGTCTATGTACTGGGCGGTCCACAGACGCAGACACTTCGCAACGGGGCGGATGCCTGGCTGCGCTGGGCGCTCGATGTCTACGGCATCCGGCCATTCATCGCCGCTCCGATGATCATTGTCGGGGTCTTCGTGATCTGGTCATTCCGCCGCTGGAGTGATCGGCCGGCAAACACCTGGTCGATCGTCGCGGGAATGTGGTTGGAGAGCGTCTTCTTCGCTTTCGGACTGTGGGCGTTGGGGCACAACTTCGACCCGTTACTGAAAGCGGCCGGCGTCTCCCTGGCGACGGCAGAGGTGACGCTGCCGACCGATGCACTGGGGCAGATTGTCACCTACGTCGGCGCGGGGATCTATGAAGAAGTGTTGTTCCGTCTATTCATCATCACCGGACTTGCGGCCATGCTTAAATGCGCGGCTGTGCCTAACTGGGCATCATTGCTGATCGCGGGCGTTGGCTCGGCCCTGCTCTTCGCAGCGGCGCACCACATCGGCCCGCATGGCGAGCCGATGGATACGTTTCGTTTCGTCTACCGGACCGCGGCGGGCATCTATCTCGCAGTTGTCTTCTGGTTCCGCGGCTTCGGCATCGCCGTCGGAGCGCACGCCATCTATGACGTCCTTGTCGGCGTGCGGCTCTAAGGAACCGCTAGGCCAACTTAAACAGCATCACCTCGCTTGCGGCATCGGCCTTCAGCAGCAGGCTCGCCTCGTTGATGATCGCCACACCGTCGCCCGCATGCAGAGCGTCGCCGCCGAGAGTCATGCTGCCTCGCAACACCTGCAGCCAGCCATGACCTTCCGGATTCAGCAGTTGCGTCAGTTGCTGTCCTTCATGCAGGTTCCCCAGGTAAATTCGGGCATCCTGTTGGATGGTCAGCGAACCTTCCGCGCCGTCGGGAGAAGCGACCAAACGCAGCCGGCCATCACGTTCGGCGGCGGGGATCTGACGTTGCTCGTAGCCCGGCGGAAGCCCCTTGGCGCGGGGCAGCAGCCAGATCTGGTACAGATGCACCGGATCCGACTTGGACGGGTTGAACTCGCTATGGCGGATGCCAGTACCGGCCGTCATCCGCTGGAACTCGCCGGGGCGCAGCACTTCGCCGTTTTCCAAGCTGTCGCGATGTTCGAGTTCGCCTTCGAGGACGTAGGTGACGATCTCCATGTCGCGGTGCGGGTGCATGCCAAAGCCCTGTCCAGGCGCGACCCAGTCTTCGTTCATCACACGCAGTGACTGAAAGCCCATGTTCGCCGGGTCGAAGTAGTCCGCGAACGAGAACGTATGGTAGGTCTTGAGCCAGCCATGGTCAAAATGCCCGCGGTCACGGGCTCGGCGAATGCGGAGCATGATCTGCCCTCCCGAAGTTGGTGAATGGTGTACGGAAGTAAATACCGGCGAACCTGAAGCGTGCTTACACGGTCGTTGATTGCTGATACAATGCCGCTGCCCAGGGAGAACACCATGGGCGTTCCAATTCTGATCGAACGCGTTCCCGGAGTCGGCTTTCGCTCCGAAGTGTCCGTCCCGGCCTCGTTGCAGGCCGAGGGTGTGACAGAAGAGGAAGTCGTCAACAAACTGCAACAGCAGCAGCAAGCGCAACTGGATGCCGGTGGACAGCTCGCGATTCTTCAAGTTCCGAAGAAGCGAAAGACTCTGATGGGCTTCGCCGGGATGTTTAAGGATGATCCTTATTTCGACGAGGTCGTAGAGATCATTGCTGAACGTCGACGTCAGATGGACGCCGAACCGGATTAACATCGATGCATTACTTACTGGGTACTGACACATCGACGCTTTTTCAGCGTGGGCATCCGGCAGTCATCAACAACATGGCGATTCGCGCCATGACCGATATTTTCGTCAGCGTGATCACTGTCGAAGAGCAGTTTCTTGGCTTGTACAAACGAATTCAGCGGTCGAAACTCCCCGACGGGATTGCATGGCTGTATCGAAACTTCGTCGGAGTAGTTGAGTTTGCTGCAATGTTCCAAGTCATCACCCACTCAGAACCCGCCGTACGTCGTTTCGGGTTGCTGCGCGCCGCTCATCGGCGAATTGGAAAGAACGACCTTCGCATCGCAGCCATCCCGCTCGAAGAGGGGATGAAGGTCGTCACCCGTAACACTTCCGACTTCTCGCAGATTCCTGGATTGCAGATCGAAGACTGGTCACAGCAGCCTCGTCATCACTTCATCAGCCAGACACTTGCCTTCGCGCGTCAGCAAGATTCGTTCTCCGGTGTCGGCCAGCACGCCCTGACCGACGAACTGGCCAATCCGCTCGCCGGCCAGTGCGTCGATCGAAAAACCGGTCTGCTTCGCGAATTCGGATCGCCCGATGCCTTCCCCGCGACGGAGTTGAATGATGGCAGTCTCACGGGCGCGGTCTTCGCCTTCGAGACATTCACTCTGGAACGTCGGCGACTCACCCGCAAGCACTTTCCGAAGGTAGTCGCCGAGGTTGCGTGTGTTGAGTTCCCGTCGGCCCTGCACGTATCGCGCGGCCCCCATGCCGAACCCGTGATAAGCGTGATTCGCCCAGTAAATCTCGTTGTGTCGGCAGCGTAGACCCGGTTTGGCGAAGTTCGAAATTTCGTAGTGCTCGAAACCATGCTCGGTCAGCATGTCGATCGCACCCAGATACATTTCCCGTTCGCTTTCTTCATCGAGCGACCGCACCTGTTTCCGCTCCCGCTGCTTCCAGAGTGGCGTTCCCTTCTCGAACGTCAGCCCATACGTCGAAAGATGGTCTGGCTCAAGGGACATCGCTCGTTCCAGATCACGCTGCCACTCTGTAAGCGTCTGCCCGGGCACACCGAAGATCAGGTCGAGCGAAACCTGCAAACCATACCCCTTGGCCGCTGCCACTGCGGGTGCTACATGGTCCGGCCCGTGTATGCGATCAAGCACCGGAAGCAGATGTGAATGAAACGACTGCACGCCAACGCTGATGCGCGATACACCATATCGGGCCAGCAACCCGGCCTTCTCGGGCGTGATGCTTTCAGGAGTTGATTCGATGGACCACTCACCGCCCGATTGCAGCGGAAGCCAGCGAGCAATTTCTCCGAGTAACCGGTCCAGCTGATCGACCGACAAATACGTCGGAGTTCCTCCGCCGATGAAGATCGTGGTCATTGGCTCGGGAGCCCCTAATGCAGCCAGTTCCATGCCGAGTGCTTCCAGATACAGGTCGATCTGATGATCCTGTCCGGACGCGACAGCGAAGTCGCAGTAGCCGCAGTGATGAGCACAGAACGGCACATGAATGTACGCTGCGGTCGGTTGCAGCCAGGGAAAGGTCATGCCGGCATTCTATCGCGACGGTCGATCGAGGGCGTTCCGACAGATAGAATGGCGATCTTTCACGAGGTGAACCATGCGCTGGATTCTGACATTGCTTGCGATCCTCGAAACGGCCGCCACGCAGGCCGCGCTGCCAAATGTGCTGTGGCTGATCGCGGATGACTTCGCCTGGCATGCGCAGGGATCGGTCAACCCGCTGGTCCGCACGCCGAACCTCGACCGGCTCGCCGCAGGGGGGATGCGATTCGACCGGGCCTACTGCAACTCGCCGGTGTGCACTGCATCGCGGCAGTCATTCCTGACGGGGCAGTATCCACAGTCGTTGGGGGTGACCGCACTGTCAACGCCATTGCCCGAAGGGACGCGCACGTTGGCCCACCACTTCAATGAAGCGGGCTACGAAACGGTGTCGATAGGCAAGATGCACTTCAACAGCAACCTGAAGCACGGGTTCGATCAACGGGTCGACATGCCCGAATTCAACAAGTCACGCAAGGCCGCCGAGCCCCGCAAGTTGCCCGAGGGCATCACCGTGCAACCCGCGTGGAAGCCGTTCAAGGATCATGCACGCATCTGGCTCAACAGCGAAGCCCGGCCGTTCGGCGCTTATGACGATGAAATGGCCGACACCTGGCTGGCCGATCAGGCAGTTAAGTTCCTGGATAGCAAGCATGACAAGCCGTTTTTCCTGATGGTCAGCTTGTATGAACCGCACTCGCCCTATCGATTCCCGGTGGAGTACCGTGGCCGGATCGCACCTGAGAAAATGCCGATCCCCAAGGTCGGCCGCGACGATCGCGAACAGATCCCGCAGATCTTCCGTGACCTGACGGACAAAGAGAAACAGGGGATCGCTGCTGCCTACTATACGTCGGCCGAACATGCCGACGCCAACCTGGGCCGGGTGCTGGAAGCACTTGCAAAATCGGGCCAGGCGGAGAACACCATCGTCGCTTTCATCGGTGACCATGGCTATCTCCTCGGCCAGCATGGCAGATTCGAGAAGCACTGCATGTTCGAGGAAGCTGTCCGCTCGCCGCTCGTGGTCCGTTGGCCGGGCCGGTTCAAGTTGGGGACGAGCGAAGCTCTGGTCGAACTGATCGATATCGCACCAACATTGCTGGACGCCTGTGGGCTGAAGGCTTCAGCAGCCATACAGGGCCGCAGTCTGTTGCCGCTGTTAACCGGGAAGGCCGCAGTGCATCGCGAGCGTGTCTTTGTCGAGTATGCTGAAAACGAAGAGGCAATGGTACGCGATGGTCAATGGAAGCTGATCTACGGAACCGGCAAGCGCGAACGGCAGGACGGCTACTCGACGAAGAATCCGCTGCCGGGCCGAACCGTCAAGCTTTACGACACCGTTAACGACCCGGGTGAGTTCACCAACCTGGCGACCACGCCGGAGCAAACCGAACGCGTGGCCTTGATGACGAAACAGTTGGCGGAACACCTGAAGGCTATAGCCCGCGAGCCAGGTGCGCTGCCAAAAGCGGACGACGTTCACTCGATCATGGAATACTGCCTGCAGCCTCGCGATGTGCCGCGAAAGAAGTGAAGAAGGATCTGAGCAATTTTTTGCGGAAATGACGTATCCCGTGCTTGCTGACAGGCAACGAGGACGGTAGAACATTCGCGAACAAGCCAGTCGTTCGACCGGCCGTGAACTGAATACCGTCACTGATCCGACCACGCAACGACTTCAGGAGCTTATTCGATGGGCGATTTCATCGGTTCGATTCCGTTCTTCATCATCATGGGCGTTCTGCTCGTCGCGTTGATCGGCCTGCTGATCTAAATGCGTACCCGCCCGAAGTATTAATTGATCAACGGCAAGCGGGGGGCGTCAAGCCCCCCGACCAATCGATCACTGCGCCCGCATCCGCGCCTGGGCCTTGGCCCAGTCGCCGACCAGGGCGTCCAGCGGCACGGGTTTGCGTTCGCGCCACACATTCAGTTTCACCCGTTGCCCGGCGGGCATGGCACTGATCATATTAATCAGATGGTTCTCGTTTCGGATGGCCACACCATCCACGCTCAGGATCACGTCGTTGCTCTTCAGCCCCGCTTGCGCAGCCGGGCTTTCCGGGTAGATATTCTCCACCAGCGCTCCTTGGACCCGATCGAGGCCCAGCTTGAGCGCGTCCGCCGGTTCCATCGTTTGTGCAAGATGCACGCCCAGATAGCCCCGTGTGACGGATCCCTTCTCGACCAACTGCTTCACCACGCGTTTGACCATGTTGATCGGAATGCTGAACGCCACACCGCTGTTGCTGCCCGAGTGTGAAGCAATGGCGGTGTTGATGCCGAGTATTTCGCCGTCCATGCTCACCAGCGGGCCCCCGCTCGAACCGGGATTGATGGCCGCGTCTGTCTGCAGGAAATCCTTGATGCGAATGGTGCTGCCGAGGCTCACCTGCCCGCGTTCACGGGCGCTGATGATGCCCTGCGTTACCGTCTGATTCAGGCCGAACGGTGAGCCGAACGCCAGTACCCACTGCCCCACGCGGGCACGGTCGCTGTCGCCCAAAGTGGCAACTGGCAGGTTTTCCACATTCAGATGCAACGCGGCAATGTCCGACTCGGGGTCGGCCCAGACTTGCGCGGGATGGTAAAGCCGGCCGTCGGCCAGATGGACCGTAATCTGTTCCGGGCGGGCCTGGCTGACGACATGGTTGTTGGTGATGACGACAACGCCGCGGATTCCCTCAATGCGAACCATGACGCCCGATCCCGATTCCTCGACCGGCTTGCCGCTGTTGCGGCCCGTGGCGGAGGGAGACGGCGGCTTGGTCGCTTCGATGGCGACAACTGCGGGGGACAGTTTTTGCACAACCTGTTCAAAGCGGTCGCCGTGCGGCAGGCCCGACGACACCGCGGGAGGCGGGGGTGGCGGTACGTCGTTCTGGGCCTTGATCAGCGCGGGATTCTGCAGGATCGCGGTGCCGGCAATGCCGCCGGCAAACGCGCAACTACCGAGAAAAAAG
>JBBQII010000121.1:0-8296 GCA_038324795.1 Gemmatales bacterium | reverse complement strand
TCGCACCCGACGCACTCCGCTGCGGAAACCCTGCGCGTCGCGGCTAACGTGTTATCAACTCTTCATACTCGTCAGCGAGTCGATAGCTCCGCTCCTTCGTCGACGGATTCTCGATGACGAGGAACCGCTCCTTTACCCATTTGGCACACAACAGTGACGCCATCCTTGGGCGCATCTTGAAGAAGACGGCAACGTCTTTTGCCATCACGATTCGATTCGTGCGGAACAGTCCCAGGACGTTCCGCTGCCGCGGGCTGAGATCGCGAAGCAGCGTGACCTGATCGGGAACACCGCGGCGAATCGCTTCTGCCGCCCGTGCCCGCACGTTCCCAAATGCCTCCGCCATGGCGACACAGAAGTACTTAACGAACGGCGTGATGTCGCCTTCCGCCCTCACGAAATAGTAGTTGTGGCCGGGTCCGACCGTCAGACCGGCGTAGTAGGCTTCAAGGTTGCCGGCGTAGTACTCTTCCAGCGAATAGATGCCGTTGAGCCCGTAGCCGTTGCGATGCAGAATCAGTGTCGTCAGCAGCCGGGCCGTGCGGCCGTTGCCATCGAGGTATGGGTGAATCGTCGCAAACTGGTAGTGAGCCAGCGCCGCCACGACGGGAACCGGCACTTCGCCGGTCTTCAATGATGTGTTGACCCACTGCACCATCTGTTTCATCAACTTCTGTACATCGTGCGCTTCAGGCGGCATGTAGACGGTTTGGCCGCTGCGGGCATCGCGAATGACATTCTGGCAATCGCGGTAGGATGTCGGTTTAGTCGTCCCGGACATGACCAGACCGTGGACGGTGCGGATGTCCGTTTCAGAAAGTGCCACCCGTTTCCGACCGATTCGCGGAACAAACTCCAGCGCGGCGAAATAGTGGCGGACTTCGGCTTCGTCACGTTCACGTCCGGGAAAATTGCCCTCGCCTGCCACAACTTGGGCCACCTGAACGGCCGTCAGTTTATTCCCCTCGATCCGTGTCGAGTAATGCGTGGAAAGCAGCCGGGCGGTACGCCGCAGAGAATCAAGCATCGGTACCGTCAGGGGCAACCCGGCCACGATCTGCCGATCGGCCTCGATCGCCATGAGCGCCTTGGCAATCCTCCCGGTGATGCAAAAATTCGGCGCGAACATGCAGCACACCCTCCCATCTGACGGTACGGGCATGTCGAGAAACTGTCAAGAAAGTGTCGAGAATGCAACTGTCCCTCTTCCTCCATCCTCTGACCCTTGTCCCGTCTCGCGAGTTCCGAACATACCGATCTTAACGATCGTAACGGCCTTTCCGGTCGTGGGGACCTTTCAGATCGTGCATGAAGTGCCGAAAACGCATCGGATTCGCCTAGTACGATCCGGAACGTACGCTAGAATTGAGGGTTACCCGAAACGGGCATCCGCGGCGGATGCCGAAATTGCCTCCCCCCCTTTCCGCAAACATTGAACAGAGTTGCGAGAAGGCCTCATGATCACTGATCTCCCGTTGTTGCGTTACATGCTGCTGTCGGCCTTGATCGGCTTTATTGTCTTTTGCGGCTCCTATGCCGTACTGGTTTGGAAGAAGCGCCGTTCGTCGCCGTCCAAGGCGGCAAGCACTCTCGCGCGACTGCGCGGCTGGTCGATCACCGGGATCGTGGTCGGCTGCATGGGGCTGATGTTCTCCCTGGCAATCCGCGAGGCGGTTCGTTCCGATGGCATCATGACCGGCGACGGCCTCTACGCTGTTCGCGCCACGCCTGACATGCAAATCGTCACGCTGGTGCCGGAAGGGGCGAATGTGAAGGAGGGCGACGTCATCGCCCGCTTCATGTCCAACGAGGCGCAGAGCGAGATCAACAAGGCCGAGCTCGACTTGGAGCAACTCAAAAGCCAGCGCGAGAACCTCTCGTTGCAACCGCTGCCGCGCGACCCGGAATTGGTGCGCCAGCATAACCTGGCTGAGGCCCGCGAACTGCAGTTGCTCAGCAACCTGAAGAACGCCCGCGATGCCCGCGAGACCGCCAGCCGTGAAAATCGGCCGCATGTCCTCATGCACCGCGACCTGGTAGCCAACATCAACGCGGAGATGAAGAAGGCCGCGGGGGACGTGAAGGCGGCCATCGTCAAGCGTGACATTGCCGAGCAGCAACTGGTACGCGAGACAGCCCTCAACAAGAACATGAACACCTCGCTGACCGAACTGAACGAACGGCAGAAGGAAGTCGGCTCGCTGAAGGTGGACGTGGTCAAGTTCGAGGCGCACCTCGCCGCCATGGAAGAGCGCCTGAAGACTGCGCGGGAATCGCTGGCGAAGATGGAGAAGGAAGCCGAAGAGCAGGACCAGCGCCTCGCGAAAGACATCAAGGGTACCGAATCGCAACTTGCGGCTGCCGAGAAGGCAAAGAAGGACACCGACTACCAGTTGAACGAAGACCAGGCGACCGCCTTCAAGCGGCACGAGTGGGCTAAATCCAATCAGGAGATCCTGATCCGCCAAGCCGAGGTCGCCCTGCAGGGCAAACAGAACAGGCTTGAACACAAGGCTCCGTTCAGCGGGAACGTAATCTATCGGCATGCATCGCCGGGCACGGCTCTGAATCAGGGGACCGTACTGGTGCTCAGCCGTCCCGACAGCATGCGTGGCCGCTTCCGCGTGCCGGAGAACCAGACCGACGCGCTGGCCAAGGCCGGCACCGTGACCGTGGATCTTGAAGAGAACGGCCAGCACGTCGAACAGCGGTTCCCCGCGAAATTTCTCTCGGCCGTGCCGTTGACCCGCGAACCGGGCATGGCGATGGTCGACCTCGACTGCCAGGCCCCGCCAGAAACGGTCGCCTCGCTGGCCGAGGGTAAGGCGATCAAATTGCACTTCAGCTGGCGGCCGCCGCTGATGACGATGTGGCCGTTCCCGATTTCGCTTGCCCTGATCGGACTGGGGATGCTTGGCCTGGTGATTTCCAGCATCGCCGGCTGGAAGCCGGACTGGAGGGTCGAGAAGCCCGACGAAGAAAGCGACGACGTGATGGTGACGCTGACCCGCTTCCCGGCGAACAAGGACGGCGACACCGAAGAAGCCCGGCACGACACCATCCCCGTCCGGCCCGACCTGCCGCACATTCCGCGCGAGAAGCCGGTGCAGCCGTGGGAACATCCGGTCGGCGTGCGGTTGCGCGAGGCGATCGTCCGTGAAGACCTGTCCAGCGAACTGATGGACGCCGTCGAGACGGCAATCGAACGTCAGAAGGACGGCGTCATCAACCCGATGCGTGAAGCACTGAAGCGCGTCCCGAGCGTGCCGGACCACGCCAGGCAACTGCTGAACTCACTCAACAATTTCGAGACGCACGACGAGATGAAGATGATCGAGAAGCGCTGCCTCGCCCAGCGGCTGACTTTCCTGCTCTACACGCTCGGCTTCGAGATCCCGAGCGAAGTGGCAGAAGTTAAATGATTCCAGCGATGCCCGCGAGCTGAGAAGCTCACGGGGACCGCACCCTTACTACTTGATCTGCACGCCGCACTGCTGGTAGATCTTCGCCACTTCGCCGGCCAGTTCTTTGGCCGCGGTTGCCTGCACCTGCTGGCGAATCCGCTGAAACTGGTTCATCGATCGGGCGATCGTCGCGGACAGGATCGGCTCGTACTTCGCCTTGATCTCGGCCGCATTCGGGGACTGGTAGCTGCGACGGGCGTTCTCTGATTTCGCTTCCACCAGGCTCAGGATCCGCTCACCCGTCTTTTGAATGCGGGGCTTTGCCTCCTGGGCGCTGCGTTCATCCATCACCCGGGTCATCGACCCGCTCAGATCGTCGAATTGTCGGATCAGGTCCTTGTAAATATCCTCGTCGCTGCGCGGACCGACCTTGATGCAGCCGCCGCAGCACAGCAGCAACAACGGAAAAAGAGAAAGAAGCCTTCTGGCCGTCATCGCGAACATCTCAGTGAAGGGCGAGATTCGGGTTTGCCCAACCATGCTACGTGAAATCGCATTCGGTTCGATGCGCGAATCATTAAGTTCACGCGAATATCACAGTGAGATTGCCCCTGGGGGCGGAGAATTCCGGTCAAACCGCCACACGGACGAACAGCGGGCGGTTCCTTGTTCGAGATCGGATAAGTCATACATCAAGCCGCCTGTTGCAACGTCTCGAATCGCCACCGGCCGTTGATTCGAAAGTGCCACATGTCCGATGCACCCCTTCTCCAGTTCACTCACGCCACCGTCCGCCGCGGCGAGCGCACGTTCACTGATCTGAGCTGGGCCATCCGCGAAGGCGAAACCTGGGCGGTCACCGGGCCGGTCGCTTCCGGGAAGTCGATGCTCGTTGAGGCGATTGTCGGGCGAATCCATGCCGATGGTATCAGCTATCCGCTCGTTGACCGGCTTGTGGCCGCGGGCCGGCCGGTCGAATATCCGTCCGATGTCATCACACGTGTTTCCTTCAAGGAAGAATCGCGGCTGTTTTCGTACTCTCGCCACTACTACCAGCAGCGCTTCAACTTCATCGAGAAGGACGATGACCTGTCGCTCGATCAGTTCCTGACCGGCGGCAAGCCCGTCGACGAAGTACACTTGGCGCAATTGTGTGAACAGTTCCATATCGGCCATCTGCGGCCGCAGTCGCTCATCACACTCTCCAACGGGCAGACCCGGCGTAGTCGGCTGGTGAAGGCCCTGCTGCAACGACCGCACATGCTGATTCTCGACGACCCCTTCATGGGGCTTGATGCCGTTGGCCGCGATGAACTGTCGGACCTGCTGGGCCGACTGGTGCGCGAAGGCCTGCACCTGATCCTCGTCACTCGACCCGATGCGATTCCCGCCTGGGTGACGCACGTACTGGAACTTGATGATCTGCACGTCGTGCGGAAAGGGCCGTGGCGACCTCAACCGGTGGAAGAAGTTTCTACACGTACATTTGAACGCGTACGGTCCGGCGGGCGACCGGTCATTGACTTGCGCGATGTGCATGTCGCCTACGGCGACCGCATCCTGCTCGACGGCATCACGTGGACCGTCCGGGCCGGGGAACGCTGGGCACTGCTGGGGCCGAACGGGTCGGGCAAGTCGACTCTGCTGAGCCTGATCGCTGCCGACCATCCGCGGGTTTACAGCAATCACGTGCATTTGTTCGGCAGGCAACGCGGCACGGGTGAAAGCATCTGGGACGTAAAACGCGGCATCGGACTGGTATCGCCCGAGATGCACCTGTACTTCTCCGAACCGCTGACGGCCACGGAGACGATTGCCACCGGCTTCTTTGATGTTCTGGCACGTCGACCGATCTCAGCCGCGCAGAGTCTGTGCATCAATGAACTCCTTGCTTACTTCGACCTGCTTCCGCTCGCGGATCGTCTGTTCAACCGTCTGTCGATCGGCGAGCAACGCATGATACTGCTGATGCGTGCCCTGGTGAAGCGACCCCCGCTGCTGATTCTCGACGAGCCGTTTCAGGGCCTCGACGACCGCCTGATCGGCCGATTGCAGCAGTATATGGCCGACGAGTTGACACCTGAACAGGCGTTGATCTTCGTCACGCATCATCTGAGCGAAATCCCCGCCTGCGTGACGCGTTGCCTGCGGCTGGAGCGAGGGCGTTCCGTCTGACGTTCCATCCATCCGCGCCTGTTGCCGGGCACGAGAATCGACTATCCTAAAGGGGTATCCCCGTCCCTTAACGCGAAGGAATCATGCCGACCGCTGCGAACGCATATGTTGTTGCCCGCCACGAGAACGGCTTCGGCCGGGTCTATCCGCTACAGCGCGGCCAGCGCTGCACTGTCGGCAGGGCTCCCACGAACAAGATCGTGCTGACCGACGACCTTTGCAGCCGAGAGCATGCCGAGATCTACTTCGCCGAGGGTCACTGGATCCTGCGCGACCTGGGAAGCCTGAACGGATCAAAGGTCAACAATCAGCCGATCCAGGGCGAAGAACCGCTCGACAGCAACGACGAACTGCAATTAGGCCACAGCAAGTTCATGTTCGTCAACGACCTGCGCCAGTTGCCCGGCGTGCCCGATGCCGGCGCGGCCGACAAGATGGAGATCCGCAAGCGCCTGCGGACCACTCGCTACGGCTCGCAGAATCTCGTGCCGGTTGAAGAGACCGCGACTCCGCCCGAGTCGAAGCGCTGGGAACGCATGACCAGCGTGTTGTACCGCCTCAGCCTCGACATGGGCACCGCGGAGACGCTGAAAGAACTCGTTGAGATCGTTCTCGATGGACTGATGGAAGGAATCTTCGCCGAAGTCGGCGCAGTTCTGGCAGTGAAGGAAAATCGCGATACCGAACTGCTCGCCCACCGTCACCGCGACACCAAGACGCAGACCTACCACAAGGTATCGCAGTTCGTCAGTTCCGAAGTACTCTCCACGAAGGAAGCGGTGCTGGCCGAGAATGTGCAGCTTGACCCGGCCCTGCGCAACCGTGAAAGCCTGGCCGAACTGAAAGTCGGCAGCTTGATTTGCGCACCGGTCATCTTCGAATCGCAGGTGCTGGGGCTGATCCACCTTTACTCGACCACGCTGAAGCCGCCACTGATCAACGACGATCTCGAGTTGGCGCTGCTGATCGCTCGTCAGTTGGGCATGGCATGGAACCAATTAAAACGCCGCGGGGCCCTTTCGGGCGCGAACAAGGCGCTGGCCAATTCGCTGCGTCTCGAATCGGAACTGGTGGGCGAAAGCCCTGCGTTGCAGGTCATCGAATCGCAGATCCGCAGGGTGGCCGCCACGCAGGCCACGGTGCTGATCCGCGGCGAAAGTGGCTCGGGAAAGGAACTGGTTGCCCGAGCCATCCACATGTCAAGCCCGCGTCGCGACGGGCCGTTCATCTGCCTCAACTGTGCCGCCATCACCGAGTCATTGCTGGAGTCCGAACTGTTCGGCCACGAACGCGGAGCCTTCACCGGTGCCACCGAAAAGATGATCGGCAAGTTCGAGGCCGCGAGCGAGGGCACCGTCTTTCTCGATGAGATCGGCGAGATGCCGCTGTCAACCCAGTCAAAGTTCCTGCGCATCCTCGAAGGTCATCCGTTTGAACGCCTGGGCGGCAACACCAAGATCCAGATCGACGTGCGCGTCGTCGCGGCGACAAACCTCGCCCTCGAAGAAGCGGTACGTTCAGGCGACTTCCGCAAGGACCTCTTCTACCGCCTGCAGGTAGTCGAGATCCGCGTGCCGCCGTTGCGTGATCGGCCGACCGATGTACTGATCCTTGCAGAACATTTCCGCAAGCGCTTCGTCGAGCAGACCGGCCGACGGATTGCCGGCTTCACCGAGGCGGCCCGCGAGAAGCTTCAGCGGCATCACTGGCCCGGCAACGTTCGCGAGCTTCGCAATGTCATCGAACGCGCGGTCGCCCTCAGCGCCGGCGGCGACAAACTCGATGCGCCCGATATCTGGATTTCGACCATCGACGTGGGCAGTTCCGGCCTGGTCCCGGCTGTGTTCAAACCGATCTCGCTGGACGAGATGGAACGAAAGCAGATATTGGCGACGCTCAACTACAGCGACTGGAACAAGAGCCGAACGGCTGAAATTCTGGGGATCGAACGCTCAACACTGGATCGGAAGATCAAGGCGTTTGAACTGAAGCGAGAGTCAATTGGATGAGCAGGGAGCTTACGCCTCCCCTGCCGCTCGCCATGGAAGTTTCTCCATCCTCCTGATCACGTCGCTGTCCTGGGCAACGGGAAGTCGCCGCTGACCTTGGGAAGACGGCGGGGGAGAAAATAGCAACTTCACCCCAGTTGACGGTCACGCTGCGGGAAGATCGGGTAGAATAGTTTCCATTCGTTATGAATCCTGATGCCCCTTGCCCGGTGAACGCACATGGTGGACCCCTATCGCGAATGGCTTGGCGTCAATGACGATCGTCGGCCGCCCACGCTGTACCAGTTGCTCGGAATTTCCCCGCTGGAGGCCGACGCGCGATCGATCGACGCGGCCGTGGCCCGGCAGTTGGCGCGCGTGCAGCAGCACCTGACCGGCCCGCAATCGAAGCTGGCTTGGCAACTGGTGGACGAGATCACCCTGGCGAAGACTACCCTGCTCGACCCCGCCAAGCGTGCCGCCTACAACAGCATCTTCGGGTTTGCGCCATCCGTACCGCCACCTGCAGCACCACCATCCGCCCCGGCGCCCCTGAACAACAACTGGTGGGCGGACTCCGTGCCTGACCCGGCACCGGTAAATCCGGATGCGTCAACCGGGTCATGGTACGCGCCGCCACCGGCCCCGGGGCCGGGGGGGGCGCCCAACCCCCCCCCCGCCCCCCCGGCGGCGCCCCCAACCGCGCCACCACCACCCCACGCGGCGCCC
>JBBQII010000120.1:0-8376 GCA_038324795.1 Gemmatales bacterium | reverse complement strand
GAACATCAACATTGTCTCGGCCCATGCCGTCAAGAAACGCTTCGAGTGGGACGCGACCTTCGTCCTCGATCTGTCGCAATTCTTCGGTGATATCGATTCGGTCAACTTCACCGAGCTGGCTTATACCGAACCGGACGATCTTCCCGACGGGGCCGTGCAGTTGACGCGCTACGCGCTGCAGCGGTTGCCGACGGGCGATCTCGAAGTCTCGATCTCCGGGCCGGACCAGATCGGCTTTCTTGCCCGACTGCTGCGGCGCATGACCGTCCTGACGCTGTTCCCGCGCGAGTTCGATATCGACACCGTCAGCGGGCGCATCAAGGACCGCATTGTTCTCGGCGGCATCGGCAACCTGATGCCGACCCCGGCGGTCATGAACTCGCTCGAAAACGCCCTGCAGGGGATGACCCAACCGGCCGCGTGATGACGAACACCCGCTACGTCTGCCGTTCGCGCGGTTACCGGCTGGCGGTGGTGATCTGGGCGATCTTCTTTCTCGTCAGCTTGTTGAAGTTGACACCGCACGTCGCCACCTGGGAAGTCGGCATCCAGGGCACGCCCGACCTTGAGTTGTACCGCGATCTGGTCAGCCGGGTACACGACGGGTCGGGCTACTACGACGCTGCCGATCAGGCGCTGCATGCCAACGGCTTTGAAACGAATTCTCCTTTCAACTGGCGGTTGCCCGCATACGCGGTTCTGCTCGGGGAACTGGAAACAGTCGAACTGGCCCGCTGGCTGCTGCTCGCACTCGCGCTCGCCAGCGTGATCCTCGTCGTACGAACGATTGTCGCCCCCGTGGCCGGGTCGTTCGGACAGTTGCTTGCTCTCCTGCTCCTGCTCGGCGGAACCTTCGGTTGGGTCGTCTATGAACCGGATGCGTTCTTCGCCACCGAACCGTGGTGCGAAGTGCTGCTGCTACTGTCGATCTGCGCGTATGCGTCCGGCCGCTGGCAATGGGGCATGGCCGCTGCCGTGGCCGGGTTGGCGCTGCGAGAGTTGATGCTGCCTTACTGCGTGGTCGCGTTCCTTATCGCATTGAAGCGCCGCCGTCGCAACGAAGCGATCGCCTGGCTGGTCGTCTTCACCCTGTTCGCGATCGGCATCTACCTGCACACGCAGGCCGTCTACCGCCGAGTACCGCAGTTGAACGGCCTTGGAACCCGACAGTGGCTGGTCGGGTTCGACATTCGTTACTCCCTGCTGTCGTCGTCCATGAATCTCGTCGTTCGGCCGTTGCCGCCAACGGGTTGGGCGATCGTGTTGACACTCGGGTTGATCGGCCTGGGCGGCTGGCGTGGCGACATCGGGCACCGGATGTTCGCCACGGCCGCGGTGTACGTGGCCGCGTTCTGCGTGGTGGAGGCCCGCACTTACTGGGGCCAGTTCTTCGCGCCGCTGCTGATGATCGGCCTGATCAACGCGCCGGCCTCACTGCGCGATCTCGTGTGGCCAACGCGTTCGCCATCAGGTACCATCGCGTCGACCCCGTACAGGAACCCCGATCATGCTGGCGATGGACCGCCTGCTCAGTGAGCAGCAATTTCACGACGAACAGGCCGCCGAACGGGCATCTCGCTTTGGCGATGATCCGTCGCACCTGCAATTCAGCGATGACAGTTATCTCGATCATGAAACCTGGATTCGCCCGGCGTTCGCGGAGTTGGGCGACCTGCGTGGTCGCACACTGCTCGACTACGGCTGCGGGCATGGCATGGCCGGCATCGTGGCGGCGCGACGCGGTGCGGCCGTCGCCGGCTTCGACCTGTCGGCCGGATACATCGCGGAGGCGAAGCAGCGTGCTGCCGCCAACGGCGTCACGATGCGCCTCATGAAGGCGGACGCGGAAGACCTGCCGTTCGACGACCACTCGTTCGATGCGGTCTGGGGCTGTGCGATCCTGCATCATCTCGATCTGGACCGTGCCGGGCGCGAACTGAGGCGCATCCTCCGGCCCGGCGGCGTTGCTGTCTTCTGCGAACCGTGGGGCGGCAACCCGCTGTTGAACTTCGCCCGACGGCACGTGCCCTACCCCGGCAAGCATCGCACACCCGACGAAAAGCCGCTGACAAGCGACGACCTGCAACCGCTGCGGCGATTGTTCCCCGGGATGCGAGTGAACGGCTACCAGCTACTGGGAATGCTGCGGCGTGCCGTGAGGCGTGTGCCGCGCGCGGGCGGGGTGCTCGATCGGACGGATAGCGCGTTGCTTCAGCGTTTCCCGCGATGGGGGAACTGGTGCCGGTATGCGGTCATCACGCTCAGGACGACGCCACAAGCGACTACGCGGCGAGGCCCTGAAGATGGAATGATGCATTCAGCGTGGTGACGCTGGTCTTTTCGCCTTCCTTCACAATCACGGAGATACCGCAGTTGTCGAGCGCGACAGTGCGGGCCCGTGCGGCTTCCAGACCCAGCAGCGATGCGAGGTAGGTGCGGTTGACGATGTGGTGCGAAACCACCAGCAGCGTGCGGCCCGCATTCGCTTCGATCAGGCCGTTGATGGCAACCTTCGAGCGCTCGGCCACTTCGCTGAAATTCTCGCCGTTCGGGTAGCCGTTCTCGGCCGGGTTGCTCATGAAGCGCTGATGGGCGTCGGCATCCAGGTAGCGGATCTGCTGCCAGTCCATCCCTTCCCAACTGCCGACATCGCACTCAGTCAAACCTTCGACCGGTTCCGGTGCGAGGTTGTGCGGTTCGGCGATGATCGTCGCGGTCTGCACCGCGCGCAACAGCGGCGAGCAGTAGCAGACATCGATCGCACGAACAGCGAGAAAGTCACGCGTCGCGGCCGCCTGCTGTACGCCGAACCGCGCAAGCGGCGGGTTGTGCTTGCGGCCCTGCAGCCGTGCCGGTGTGGCCAGGTTCGCTTCGGTCGCGGCATGGCGGATCAGGTAGAGTGTCGTACGCATCGGCATTCCCTCGCTGTTCAAACCCGACGGGACAATCGAACGGCCACGTCGGTGGCGGCTATCAGGCTGGCCGGGTCTGCAATGCCTTTCCCGGCAATGTCGTAGGCGGTGCCGTGGGCCACGCTGGTCCGCACGATCGGCAGTCCCGCACTGATGTTCACGTTGCGCCAGCCGCTGCGCAGCTTCATGGCAATGTGACCTTCATCGTGATACATGGCAACGATGCCGTCGAAGTCACCGCGGTTCGCCCGCACAAATAGCGTGTCAGCCGGCCATGGGCCGGATGCATCGATCCCTTCGGCCCTCGCGGCGGCTACCGCGGGGGCAATGATCTCCGCTTCCTCGTCGCCAAACAGGCCGCCGTCGCTGGCATGCGGGTTCAATGCTGCCACGGCAATGCGCGGGGCGCGGTCGAGCAGGCGCGGCAGCAGGTCCTGCAGCAGCCGGATCTTTTCGAGAATGGCCAGCGGCGTCAGATGCTTGAAGATATCGCGCAGCGCCATGTGCAAGGTTACGTGGGCGACGGCGATGCCGTCACCCCAAAGGACCATGGCGAAGTTCTTCGTTCCGGTGCGCTCGGCCAGTATTTCGGTGTGCCCGGGGTACTTCAACCCCGCGGCACGCAGCCCCTCTTTGTGCAGCGGAGCGGTGACGATGCCATCGGCCTGCCCCGCCATCGTGCGGTCGATTGCATCGATCAGAAAGTCGTACGCCGCCTGCCCTGCCTCGCGGCAAACTTTGCCGGCCACCACGTTCGACAGATCCTGTGACGTGGAATGCAGCACGGGAATGCAGTCGGCCGCCGGTTCCGCTGTTGTCGGATCGATGATTGTCTCGACGCGGGCCGACATGCCAGCCAGCTTCAGCGCTCGCTCGATCCAGCCGGCATCGCCGACGACGACGGGGTGGGCGCGCGTCACTAGTTCGGGCCATGCGCGGGCCACTACCTCGGGGCCGATCCCTGCCACATCACCCAGCGTGATCAAAAGCCGCGTCTTCGCCATGTCCGCAGCAATATCGCATCGTGACGTGCTTCACAAGGCGGATTTGGCGACGACCCGGCTACAATGACCCCCGAATGTATTACCCAATCTTGAAAGGTAACTGCCCATGTGGCTCTTCACCAAACATGGTTTCTACAGCGTCGTGTGTGCCCGCCAAGGCGACGGCAAGCACGGCCGGCCCGTCGATCCGGACCGACTCATGGTGCGCGCCCGCGTGAAGGCGCACCTGGATGCGCTGAAGTCGCGGTTCGCGTCGCAACTTGGATCCATCGAGATCTTTGAAGATACGGGCACCGACTACGCCTATCGGCTGTTCGTGCCGAAGGCAGCCTGGGGCCAGATCATGCTGGAACTGACGGAAGAACTCGATTACGACAACTTCAAAGGCGAAGTGGCCGGGCACCAGGGAAAATCGGGCGCCGCCTACGCGCACTCGTTACATGATGTGTGGAGCGTGATGCACCGATTGCAGAAATGAGTGAGCGAAGCGTGGAGCCGCGACGCAAAGCGGAGCGTTCTTTTGAGCGCTCCGCTTCGGGTCGCGGCTTCACGTAATGGGGAAACAGAAGGCTTATTCCTTCTTCTTCAACGTGAAGCACTGCTGCTTCTCTTTCGCCTTGAAGTCAACCGGTGTTTCGCCACCGGGCAGCGCGTAACAGAGGCGGATGGTGTTGCCGGTCATCTCGATGACGCCGGCCGCCTTGTCGCCGGACTTCGGTGCGGTGCTGATCATCATGATCTGGTTCGGCGATGCCTTGGCATCCACTTCGAACTTGCAGCCGAAGAACATTTTCTTGTCTTTGTCGGAGCCCGTGATCGTGTCTCCCTTGAAGACAACGATCGAGCCGTCGATCTCGTTGCCGGGAATGGCTTTGCCATCGCGTTCGCCGGCGACGATCACGTAGGTGCCTTCGTACTTGGCCAGATGGTTGTCCGCGGTCGCGATCGACGCAAAGCCGAACGCGGCCAGCAGCGTGAGTGTCCGAATCATGATGGTTCTCCTTTGTGATGGGGACTTACCGCCGCTCCTTAAGGCAACAATCGTGCCAGCCTTTAGTTCGCGCATTCTCTGAATGAACGTAAGTTGTTACCTGACAAGGGCGAGCACGATTCTCATCCGATCGCAATGATTTTCACGGAGGGTGGGAGGGGGCCGGTGAGAATCATAAAACAGGCATGTCAATCCCCGCGTTGAGGTCTTCCCATGCCGTTCGAGAAGGTTGAAACCCAAGTCGATTTCCCCGCACAGGAACGCCAGGTTCTGGAGTTCTGGGCGAAAATCGATGCCTTCAACAAGCTGCGCGCGAAGAATGCCGGCGGGAAGCGCTGGTCGTTCCTCGATGGCCCGATCACGGCCAACAACCCGATGGGTGTTCACCACGCCTGGGGCCGTACCTACAAGGATGCCTACCAACGCTACTTCGCCATGACCGGGCACGAACTGCGCTACCAGAACGGTTTCGACTGCCAGGGCCTGTGGGTGGAAGTGGAGGTCGAAAAGGAACTGAAGCTGGCCAGCAAGCGCGACATCGAGAACCTCGTCCCCGGCGATCCGTTCGCGTCGATCGATCGCTTCGTCAACGAGTGCAAGGCCCGCGTCAACAAGTTCGCGCGCGTGCAAACCGATCAGTCAATCCGCCTCGGCTACTGGATGGACTGGGACCGTACCGACGAAGACTGGGCCAAGTCGCCCGATGATCGCAAGTCGTACTTCACGATGTCAGAGAAGAACAACTACACGATCTGGGACTTCCTGAAGAAGTGCCATGCGAAGAAATACATCTACGAAGGCTACGATGCGATGCCCTGGTGCGCCCGCTGCGGCACCGGCATCTCGCAGCAGGAGATGAACGAAGGGTACAAGATCGTCGCGCACCGGTCGATCTTCGTGAAGTTTCCGCTGGTTAACGCGCTCGCCACAGACTCGCGGCCAAACGAGAATCTGCTCGCGTGGACCACCACCCCGTGGACGCTCACCAGCAACGTCGCCGCCGCGGTGAATCCGGATCTCGTCTACCTGAAGATCAAGCAGGGCGACCAGATCTACTACGTCGGCAAGTCGGCGTTCCAGACCGCTCGGCTGGAAGAACAATTCAAGGCCAAGGAATGGGTCGAGGGTGTTCCCAAGCTCAAGACACTCGAACAGCTCTTCAAGGAAAAATCGAAGGACGGCTTCGAGATCGTCGGCGAGGTGAAGGGGGCGGAACTCGTCGGCCGCGAGTATGCGGGCCCGTTCGATGAATTCGAGGCACAGAACACGCCGTTCGGCTACCCGGCCGAGATCGCCCGCGTCGTCGAAAAGCAGAACTGGGCCCCGGCGATCACCGGCAAGATCGCTCATCGCGTGGTGGGTTGGAAGGATGTCGGAGAAACCGAAGGCACCGGCATCGTCCACATCGCACCCGGATGCGGCAAGGAGGACTTCGCACTGGGCAAGGAAGTCGGCCTGCCGCCGGTCGCGCCGCTGGATGAATCGGGCATCTACCTGCCGGGCTTCGGGCCGCTCTCAGGGAAGTCAGCCACATCGCCCGAGGTGGTCGAATTCGTCGTCAACTCGCTGAAGGAAAAAGGTCTGCTGTTCGCCACCGAGATGTACCCGCACAAGTACCCGCATTGCTGGCGCTGCAAGCAGGAACTGCTCTACCGCCTTGTGGATGAATGGTACATCGACATGGGCCCCCGGCCGGAGATCGTCGGCAGCGACGAAGTCTGGAAACCCGGCTTCCGCACCGAAGTGAAGGAGACGGTCGATAAGGCCACGTTCCTGCCGGAAGAACTGAACGGCAAGGCCCGCGAGCTCGACTGGCTGCGAAACATGGGCGACTGGATGATCTCCAAGAAGCGCTACTGGGGCCTGGCCCTGCCGATCTGGGTCGATCACGAAACCGGAGAGTTCGAAGTCATCGGTTCGCGCGAAGAACTGAAGGAGCGTGCCGTCGAAGGCTGGGCCGAGTTCGAAGGCCATCCGCCGCATCGACCGTGGATCGACAAGATCAAAATCAAGAGCTTGAAGACCGGCCGGGTGATGACGCGCGTCAGCGACGTCGGCAACCCCTGGCTGGATGCCGGCATCGTGGCGTTCTCCACGATGCCCAAAGAGTGGTACCCCGCCGACTTCATCACTGAGAGCTTCCCCGGCCAGTTCCGCAACTGGTTCTACGCGCTTCTGTCAATGAGTACCGTGATGTGCCAGGGCACCGCGCAAGCGGGTGTGCCGCCATTCAAGACCCTGCTCGGCCACGGCATGGTCCGCGACCAGAACGGCGACGAGATGCACAAGTCGAAGGGCAACTCCATCGAATTCAATGGAGCCGCCAACGACGGTTATGCCCTGTTCACGCAGCGCAAGCCGAAGCTGTCGATCGAGGATCAAGCGAAGAAAGAACTCCCGGCCGGGTTCACGAAGTGCGCGGAAGACGACGCCATCATTGATGGCAAACCGCAGAAGGTCGTCAAAGGCTTCTACCCGCCCATCGGGGCCGACGTCATCCGCTGGATGTACTGCCGCACCAATCCGATCAGCAACATCAACATGGGCCCCGGCCCCGCGGATGAGTTACGCGCCAAGTTCATCCTGAAGTTGTGGAACACGTATGCGTTCTTCTGCAACTATGCACGCCTCGACGGGTTTGATCCGGCGACGCTGCAAGTGGCGGTGGCGGATCGTCCCGACATCGACCGCTGGATCCTTTCTGACCTGCAATTGCTCATCAGGAAAGCGCACGAGTCATTCCAAAGTTTCAACGTCATGGACTTCTGCCTCGAAGCGGAGAAGTTCATCGACGACAAACTCAGCAACTGGTACATACGCCGCAACCGCCGGCGGTTCTGGAAGGGCGAACAGGGTGCCGACAAGCAAGCCGCCTATCAGACGCTGTACACCGTGTTGACGACGTTCGCGAAGTTGATCGCGCCGGTTGTCCCGTTCTTGGCGGAAACGATGTGGCAGAATCTGGCAGGGGTCAGCGGGCAGTGGGCAGTGGGCAGCCAGCGTGGGGATGGTAAGCGTTTAGCGGCGACCCCAACGGGGTCGCCGACGAGCGTGCACCTGTGCTACTACCCGGTCGCCGACGAGACGCTGATCGACACGCAACTTTCCGAAGACATGGAGGCGTTGCTGCGGCTCGTCTCCCTCGGTGGAGCCGCCCGCAGCGCGGCGAAGATCAAGACCCGGCAACCGCTGGCAAAATATAAGGTACAGACTTTGGCGGTACTTGTACGCCGAGCTTTTCTCCGTTTCCGCGACCAGATTCAAGGTGAACTAAACGTCAAAGTTGCGGAATTGCATCAGGGTGATCCGCCGCTGCTACAACAAGTTCTCAAATTGAACATGAAAACTGCTGGCTCAAAGTTCGCCGCCAAACTTAAGGATGTGCAGTCGGCAGTCACTTGCGTGACTCCCGAACAGTCGGAAAGGCTCTTCTTGGATGGTAGCACTGAACTTGCCGGCGTAGTTGTCG
>JBBQII010000119.1:0-8390 GCA_038324795.1 Gemmatales bacterium | reverse complement strand
GGCAACGCCGTCGCCATTGTCGGCTCGCGGCAATGTACTCCGTACGGCAAGAAGATGACGGAGAAACTTGCCGGTGGACTGGCCCGCGCGGGCTACACAATCATCAGCGGCCTGGCACGCGGCATCGACGGTTCGGCCCATGAAGGAGCGTTGGCGGTTGGCGGGCGAACACTGGCGATCATGGCGGGGGGATTGTCGAACATCTACCCGCCCGAACACGCCGAACTTGCGGACAAAGTAGCCGGTTCCGGAGCGCTGATCACCGAAACGCCGATGATGATGATGCCGCAGCGCGGCATGTTCCACTCTCGCAATCGCCTGATCTCCGGCATAGCGACGGCTGTCGTCGTCATCGAGGCCAATGACCGCAGCGGCGCGCTCATCACGGCCCGCCACGCCGGCGAGCAGGGCCGTGACCTGTTCGCGCTGCCTGCCAACGTCGACAGTCCGACGAGTGCCGGGAGCCTGAAGCTGCTGCGCGACGGTGCCCGAGTGTTCCGCGACCTGGATGACCTCCTCGAAGACCTGCGCGGCATCCCCGTCGGTCCGCCGTCGAAAACCGATCGAGTAGCGGCATTGCCGACACTTTTTCCGATTCCGCCCGAACTGCCGGCCGAGCAGCTTCGTATTTGGGAACTACTGGACGAGCCGCGCCCGATCGACGATTTGACACGGCGGCTTGACATTGCGGTGGCCGACCTCGGCCGAATCTTGACCCAAATGGAATTGAAGAAGGTAGTTCGGCGACTTCCGGGAAACTACTTTGAACGACGCAGCTGACGTAGAAAATCAGCAATGCTCGACTTCGGCGAGAGAGAAATTCAGCCTGTGTCTGAATTGTCATGCGGGCGCGAATTCTTCCGTTGCGGAGAGCCCAAGTCGAAGACGCTGTAATGCTAAAAAGTCAATGAAAACGCCGTCTCCGGTGGAAACTGTGCTAATCATTTCATGACATGGGATACGGGTGATTGTCGGCGGCACTCCTCCTCGTGCTCGCGTTGCTGCCGCCGCGTAGGGCTTGCTTCGACCGAATCGGTCATTGCCGGTCCGAATTTGGCTCCCTGCTCACTCGCTGTTGTTCAGGCGTTCGCGCGCACCGTACACTGATCGTGTCGCGCTCGTCGGAGGCTCCCGTTCATGGCGTCCCCTTGTTCCGTCCCCGATCTTCTCGATCTGATCGAGAAAAGCGAACTGCTTGACCGAAGCCGTGTCACGGCCATCGTTCAACAGCGGGTGATGGACGGCAAGCCGCTGCAGACACCGAAAGAACTGGCCTCCGCACTCGTCAAAGAGGGGTTGCTGACCACTTTTCAAGCTCGCCTGCTTCTGGCCGGGAAGTGGCGGAACTTCTTCCTCGGCAACAAGTATAAAGTTCTCGATCATCTGGGCGCGGGCGGTATGGGCACGGTGCTGCTCTGCGAGCATCGTCACATGCGGCGCCGCGTTGCGGTCAAGATTCTGCCGCCGGACAAGAATCAGGCCCCGGGAAGCCTCCAGCGCTTCGTCCGCGAAGCCCAAGCCGTCGCCCGCCTCGATCATCCGAACATCGTTCACGCGCACGACATCGACTGCGACAGCGGCGTCTACTTCTTCGTGATGGAGTTCGTCGACGGTGTCAGCCTGCAGCACCTCGTCGACTCGCGCGGTCCCATGAAGTGGACGCGGGCAGTCAACTACGTCACACAGGCCGCATCCGGCCTTCAGCATGCCCATCACGCGGAGCTTGTGCATCGCGATATAAAGCCTTCCAACTTACTGCTTGATCGGCTCGGCATCATCAAGATTCTTGACCTGGGCCTGGCGCGCTTCTCACGCGACGACTCGCACCTGACACAGATGCTCGACTCCAAGACCGTGCTGGGCACTGCCGATTACCTGGCCCCAGAGCAGGCCCGCGACTCGTCCGTCGATATCCGAGCGGACATCTACAGCCTTGGAGCGCTGTTCTACTTCCTCTTGGTCGGGAAGCCGCCTTTCGCTTCAGGCAACGTGGCCCAGAAGCTGATCGCGCATCAGACGAAGATCGTCCCGCTGGTGTCGTCGATTCGCAAGGACGTACCGGTCGGCATCTCCAGCGTGATTGCGTCGATGCTGGCGAAGGACGCCAACAAACGCCCGCAGCTGCCCAATGATGTTATCGCCCGCCTGAAACCCTGGTTCGAAGAAGTTCCGCCGCCCGTGCCCGAAGAACTTCCCGAGCATCGTTTCACGCATCACCGCGATCTGGATACGCAATCGCGCATCTCCACCGTGGCGACCATGTCCTCAGCCATGCGATCGAAGATCTTGCAGGCGGCCGCTCAGTCGAGCGCTGCCGTCATCGCGACTCAGTGACGTCGATCGCCTCCGCCAGTTCCACCCACGTCCTGCACCCGTCATACTCCGGCTGTACCGGCAACTCGATGGCCGTCGGCAGTGCTCGTACGCGCACACGCAGGCACCAGAGTCCGGGTTCGCGGTAGTGAAAACGCTTGATCACCGTCTCGCTCGACCAGATATGTTCCGCGTCGAGTTCCAGCGCCTGCCCCAGCATGGCCAGGCGTTCGATCGACTCCACGTCAACGACGTGCTGAATCCGCAGAATTTCGGCCGGGGGCTGTTCGGAAATCGCATCTTCCAGAAGCGGCAAGGCCGTCGGCTTGATGCCGTCGTGTTGTTGCTGATGCAAGTACGTGGGGTACAACAGGAACCGGTCATGTTCGGGACGGAACAGTCCGCCCTCATCCGCGATGCCGCCTTTGCGGAGGATGATCGACTGCCGGCCCAGCGCCAGCGCCCGGCAGATGACTGCCCACTCCTTGAACGCGTGACGAAGCATAAAAACCTCTGCCGTGAACGAACCGCTTCCGCATAGACTATCGATCAATCAACATTCCCTGAAGTGAGACACGCATGGCCGAGACGGAATACGATGTTGTCGCCTACCCCGGCCGCGCGTTCCCGCAGGCGCACCCGGAGCGGCTGGCGGTCATCGGCAAACTGTTCGGCATGTCGCCGGTGCCGGTCACGAAGTGCCGGGTACTCGAGATCGGCTGCAGCGAAGGCAATCACCTGATCCCGTTGGCTTACAACTACCCCGACAGCGAGTTCCTCGGGGTCGACCTGGCCGTGACAGCAGTCAGTGTCGGGCAGAAGACCATTGCTGAACTCGGGCTGAAGAACATCGAACTGCGCGCGGAAGACCTGCTGGAGTTCCCCGCCTCGGCGGGGAAGTTCGACTACATCGTCACGCATGGCATCTACTCGTGGGTGCCGCAGATCGTGCGCGACAAGATCATGGCGGTCTGCCGCGATCATCTGTCCCCCAACGGCATTGCGTACATCAGCTACAACGCGATGCCCGGCGGCCACGTGCGCGCCATCTTCCGGGACATGATGCGATTCCACACACGCGCGGTCACCGATCCCGCCGCGAAGATCGCCAAGGCGCGGGCCTGCATCCGCTTCGTGGCCTCGGGCATGACGAACAGCGATGACCCGCTCTCGAAACTCATGCGCGATGAAGTCGATCGCCATCTGCTGGATAAAGACGAAGGGGTGCTCTACCACGACGACCTCGCGGACATCAATCAGCCGTACTACTTCCATGAGTTCATGAGCCATGCGAACCAGCACGGCCTGAATTTTCTGGGTGAAGCGGACTACTTTGAACTGAGTGCCCGCAACTTTCCGCCCGAAACGGCGGAAGTCCTGAGCCGGATGCAGAAAGACGACCCGTTGCTGCGCGAACAGTACATGGACTTCATGAAGTGCCGACGGTTCCGCCAGACGCTGCTGGTGCGACAGGATGCACCGTTTAGCGATGTGCGCGTCGCCAGGCAGATCCGCACACTGGCAGCCGCGTCGGCCATCAAGCCGGTGTCAATATCGCCTGACCTGTCCGTGGACGTCGAGGCGAAGTTCAAGAACCCGAAGGGCGGCATGATCACGCTCCGGCAGCCGTTGGCGAAGGCCGCGTTTCTTCATCTGGGTTCGGCGTACCCCCGGGCGGTACCGTTCGCCGAACTGGTCAGCGCCGCCCGTCAAATCCTCGGGCCGATCGCGACGACTCCGGCGGACGAAGATGACCTGGCCGAGATTCTGCACGAAGCGTACTCGGTCGACTTGATCGACCTGCAATCGGGGCCGGCCACATTCACGATGACGCCCGGCGAACGGCCAACAACCAGCGCCGTCGCCCGCCTTCAGTTGCAGACCGTGGATGACGACCTGGTGACGAACCTTCGCCACGCACAGATTCGCGTCGAGCCCGGCCTGTCGCGGAAGCTGATCGAGTTGCTCGATGGCACACGTAACCGGGCCGATGTGATTGAAGCACTGGCCGACTGGGCCATCGCCCATCCGCCGGCCGAAGGCGAGCCGCCCACCCGCGCCGCCTGGCAGCAACGGTTCGCGGCCGAGATCGACCGCGGCATCGCCGGAGTCGCGTCGATGGCCTTGCTGGTGAACTGATTTTGGGCCATCATAACTTCATGACCGCAACAGATCACGAAGAGCGCCTCGCGACGCTGCTGGCCGAGATGGGCGAGCGCCAGCAGCAGGGGCAGAATGTCGATGTCGAAACGGTAGCCGCCACCGAACCGGCGCTCGCGGATGAACTTCGTTCACTGTGGGCCACCGCGCAGTTCGCGGCCGCATTCGCCAGGCCCTCGAAGACGTTGCCGGCTGCGCCGACGGTCCCGGTGATGCCAGGATCGTTCGGCGACTACGAGATCCTCGGCGAACTCGGCCGGGGCGGCATGGGCGTTGTCTACAAGGCCCGGCAACGCAGCCTCAACCGGATTGTCGCCATCAAGATGATGCGTGACGCTCGTCTTGCATCCGCGGTCGATCGTGCCCGCTTCCGGGCGGAGGCCGGCGCGGCTGCCCGGCTGAAACACCCCAACATCATCACCGTTCACGAAGTCGGCGAGCACGACGATCAGCCGTACCTGGTGATGGAGTACATCCCCGGCCAGTCGCTGAGCCAACACCTGGCCGAAGTCGGCCCGCTGCCGGGACGCGAAGCGGCGCGGCTGCTGGCCCACGTCGCCCAGGCCGTGCAGCACGCGCATGAACAGGGGATCCTGCACCGCGATTTGAAGCCGGCCAACATTCTGCTCTCCGATGTCGTGGCCGAGGAAAGCGATGGCGACACGCCAACGCCGCGGACCATGCCCACCGTCACAGATTTCGGCCTGGCCAAGCGCTTCTCGGTTGAAACCAACAGCGTCAGCGGCCCGCGCACGCAGACCGGGGCCATCGTCGGCACGCCCAGCTACATGGCCCCCGAACAGGCAACCGGTCGCAAGGACCTGACCCCCGCGACGGATGTCTGGTCATTGGGAGTCGTGCTGTACGAACTGCTGACCGGCAGGCCGCCGTTCCATGCCGCGAGCCCGATCGACACGATGCTGCTCGTCATCGAACAGGAACCGGTGCCCCCGCGCTGGTTCGACCCGGCCATCGATCGCGACCTGGAGATGATCTGCCTGAAGTGCCTGCAGAAGCCGCCGCAATTGCGGTACGCCTCGGCCGCGGAACTGGCAAGCGACCTGACTGCGTACCTCGCCGGCGAACACCTCTCCTCGCAGCCGAGCGGGCTGCGCTACTTTCTGTCGCGCATGCTGCGTGAGACTCACCATGCGGAAGTGCTGGAGAACTGGGGCCTGCTCTGGATGTGGCACAGCCTGGCGGTGTTCGTGCTTTGTTTTTTGACGCAGGTGCTGGCATGGTCCGGCGTGAGCGACCATTTGACCTACCTGATCCTCTGGAGCGTCGGCCTGATCACCTGGGGCTCGATCCTCTGGCGATTACGACAGCGCGCCGGGCCGGTGCTGTTCGTCGAACGGCAGATCGCGCATGCGTGGGTGGCCGGTGTGTGCGCCAGTATCGGCATGTTCATCATCGAAGTTATCAGCGGGCTGCCGGTGCTGCTGTTGTCGCCGGCCATCGCGATTGCCGCGGGGATGGTCTTTATCTTCAAGGCGGGCATTGTTTCCGGGCGATTCTATCTCACGGCCGCCAGCCTGTTCGCCACCGCGGCGATCATGCCGCTGGTGCCGTCGATCGGCATTCTGTTGTTCGGTACCGTGTCGGCCCTCAGCTTCTTTATCCCCGGTGTCAAGTATTACCGCTTGCGCGCCCGTCGTGCAGCAGAGGGATGAAGTTCCCATATAATGGGCATTAATGAAGCATCTTCCCGAGAGCGTTGTGGCCGACCCTGCCGAATTCGCCGAGTGTTGCGAACACCTGCGGCAATGCCCGCTCATCGCCTTTGATACCGAATTTATCGGCGAAGAAACCTACATCCCCGACCTCTGTCTCATTCAGGTCGCCACACCGGAACGGTTGATGCTGATCGACCCGCTGACCTGCGGGCCGATCGACGAGTTCTGGAATCTGGTTGCCGACCCGGCACGCACGGTCGTCGTTCACGCGGGCCGGGAAGAAATTCGCCTGTGCCACTTCGGCAGCGGGTCGCTGCCGGGCAGCATCATCGACGTGCAGATCGCCGCAGGACTGCTGGGGCTGGGCTATCCGCTCGGCTATGCGGCCCTGATCAATGAGGTGCTGAGCATTCGTCTCAACAAGAGTGAGACGCTGACAAACTGGCGCATCCGCCCGCTGACGCCAAGCCAGGTGCGCTATGCGTTCGACGATGTGCGCTTTCTGCTTCCGATCTGGAAGAAGATGTCGGACAATCTGAAATCACTGGACCGCATGTCATGGCTGACCGAGGAAGTTACTACGCTGAAGCACCGCGCGGTTGTCGAAGGGCCTGCCGTGGAGAAGTGGCGAAAGCTGCGCGGCATCGGCTCGCTCGACCGCAAACGGCTGGCAGTGGTGCGCGAGTTGTACGCCTGGCGAGAAGAGAAGGCGGCCCGCTTGAATCGGCCGTCGCGCGTGGTGCTTCGCGATGACCTGATTGTTGAAATTGCCCGGCGAGGCCCAAAGATCGAAGCCGATCTGACATCGCTGCGTGGCTTGGGCAAGGCCGACTTCACTGGCATCTTGCGGGCCGTGGATGTCGGGCGTGAACTCCCGGCCGATGAATGCCCCGAAGCGTTCGAGCGCGACAACGACCCGCCGCAGGTCGCCCTTGTGGCCGGGATGTTGAACTCGTTCCTGGCCGATCTGTGTATCCGCAAGCAGATCACGCCCGCGATGGCCTCCACCACGTCGGACGTGAAAGCGCTGGTGCGTGCCCGCTACCACGGTGAGCCGCTACCCGAAGAATCGCACCTGACGCACGGCTGGCGCCGCGACCATATTCTGCCTGAAGTCCTCGACATCCTCGAAGGCCGCCGCGCCATGCGCATCGGCGACCTGCGGCGCAAATCAGTGATCGAGTACACGGAAGGTTGAAACGCATTCCGTTACGAGCATCCCGGGGGATGCTCGAACGCGTCGGACGAAGAAGTGAGCCACGAATAAGCCGAATCGCACGAATGAAAGACATGGAGGAAAAGATTCTGTCCGGTGTCTTCTATTCGTTCGATTCGACTTATTCGTGGTTCACTTCTTCTGTTTTTTCCTGTCCCGTACGCACCGCCCACCGCAGCTTCGCTGAGCGTGAGCGCGGGTTCCGGCCCTTTTCTTCGTAAGTCGCCCGCACCGGTTCGTCGCTGATCGCGGAGTAGGCACCTGTCCGCAGGCCGTCGCGAAAAGCACTCTTCACCAGCCGGTCCTCGCCGCTGTGGAAGCTGATGATCGCCGCCCGGCCTCCCGGCTTCAGGCAACTGGGCAATACACGCAGCAGTTCAACCAGATTGCCCGTCTCGCGGTTGATGGCGATGCGCAGAGCCTGGAACACGCGTGCGGTCGGCCGCAGTTTTTGCTGCCACGGCTTCGCTTCCCCTGGCAGCGGCACCGGGTTGACGCGTACCGGGGCTGCCTGCTGGATGAGTTTCGCCAGTTCCTTCGTCGTGTTGATCGGCCATTCATTGCGTTCGCGCACAATGGCCGCGGCAATCAGGTCGGCCTGCGGCTCATCGCCCAGTTCGACGAATGTCCGGGCCATCACTTCTTCCGTTTGCGTCGCCAGCCAGTTCGCCGCGGTCTGTCCCCGGCTACGATCCATGCGCATGTCGAGCGGGCCATCGCGTTTGAACGAAAAGCCGCGCGACGAATCGTCGACCTGCATGCTTGACATCCCGAGGTCGGCCAGCAGACAGTCGCAGCCTTCGGGTGAATGCTCGCTGATCGCACTGGCCAACCCGGCGAAGTTGCCATGCTGAATAGCGAACAGGCCGCCCGTTTCGCTCAGCCGCCGTTCGACGTTCGGCAGGTTGTCCTGATCGAGATCGAAGCCGATCAGCATCCCTTCGGGGGCGACGCGTGTCAGCAGCTCGACCGCGTGCCCGCCGTAGCCGAGCGTGCAGTCAACGACGACATTGCCCGGCGCGGGC
>JBBQII010000118.1:0-8424 GCA_038324795.1 Gemmatales bacterium | reverse complement strand
AATGGCTATGTGGGCGAGCCATCGTTGTCTCAGCCGCTGAAAGTGAACAACTATCGGCAGATCCAGGCGACATCGCGGTTCATCTTCATCATGGAGAACGCGGATAGCACCTTTGCCAACACGCCGACGGAAGGGGACCATCTGCATAGCACCAGCTGGTTCAAATCGTCCAACATCGCGTCGGGGAAGGTATATGACGCAATTCGAACTGAGATGCAGCCGAATCGCCACTTGAACGCAGCCAATTATCTGTTCGCGGACGGTCATGTGGAATCGATCGCGGACCAGCAGATACGTCAATGGGCGGTGCAACCGTTCAATTTCGTGAAACCGCCGGATTAGGTCCGGTATCCTCTGTTCGGAGATGACATCATGCGGATGCAACAATGGCGATGGTTATGCCTGGCGGCAGTTCTGATCTCGCCGACCTGGGTGAACGCGCACGTCGATTTTCTGATTGCTCGCGACAGTACATCGCCGGGCGCGAAACTGGTGACAGGCGAAGCAAATGTCCCCGGCGGTCCGTTCATCGTCGGTCAGCGTGTGTTCGAGGCAGAGTTCAACTCGTTCAACTACACGGAAGATCCCGGGTTCAACGCTGTCGCGCAAGCCAGCCTGACGGGCGGATTCGCTCTGCCGGCGAATACAGCGGTCGCTTTCAACATCGTTCCATTCACCGTCAGCAGCACCACGTCAAACTTGTTCTACTGGGATGGCGTCGGCGCGGTGAACTTCGTGAATGCCTTGGGCGAATCGATCACGTTCAGCCGATCCGGTCCGTCAAGTTCAGCCGTGGCCGATGCTACGAACTCGACGGTGGCAGGATTCAACATAAATTCAACCGACATTGACGGCGCGCTGCACAAGCATCTTGACATTGAACTCTCGTCGGGTGCTCCGGCCGGCATTTACCTTACCGCGTTGGAGATAACGATGGCCGGGCTGCAGAACTCGGACCCCGCGTTCATCGTCTTCGCCACCGATGGGGTCGACGCGGCAACACACGAGTCGGCTGTTGACTGGGTCGGCGGCAATATCGACATGCTCACCGGCGTGCCCGAACCGTCGACCTATGTCCTTGTCGGTCTGCCGCTGCTGGCGTTTGCCGTGTGGCGGTATCGTCGTCGCCCGGTAGGCACCGCGATGGCATGCTGTTGAGAATGTAGCCGCGTCCGCCGGAACGCGTACCCCGCGTTCTGGCGAACGCGGCTACTCGAATACGAACGCGGCTACACGAATGCTGATTGAGTTTACCAATGACTTCTGATCTGCCATCGTCAATCGCCCCGCCGCACACGCTGACGACCGTGCGCGGCCGGGGCGATCTGTTGCTGCCGCTCGTCATCGGCGTCGGCTCGTTCATACCCCTCGTTGTCGAGTTCTTCCTCAATCTCAACACCCGCGCTCACTATCAGTTTTTCCCGCTGGTGCTGATCGCTGCGGGGTTTCTCGGGGTGCAGCGACTTCGCGAGTTCACCGAGTGGCGGGTCGGGTACACGCGGCTATCGGTAACATGCTTCGTGCTGGCCGCTGCTGGCCTGTTGCTGGCCACGTTGATCGCTTCACCATGGTCGGCCTATGCTTCACTGCTCGTCTGTTTCGCGGGTCTGATGCACGCCTGGGGTGGTTGGCGGCTCGTCCGCGTCATGCTGCCGATCGGGCTGCTGTTGCTCACGCTGCTGCCGCCGCCGTTGAATCTGGATACACAGCTGATAACTCGTCTGCAGCGATTCGCCACTCAGGCCGGCAGCCAGTTCCTTGATGCATTGCAGATACCCCATCTGGTGTCCGGCAACACGATCGTTGTGCGCGGCAAGCATCTTTTCGTGGAAGAAGCGTGCAGCGGCATCCACTCGCTGACGTCAGTACTGGCCGTCACGTTGATCTATCTCGTTCTGATGCATCGCCACTGGCTACCGTCGATGCTGGTCCTCGCGCTGGCGGTTGTCTGGGTGCTGGCCGCGAATGTGATCCGCATCGTCACCATCGCGTTGGCGGAAGAATGGTACCGGCACGACCTGTCGCAGGGGACGGTTCACTATCTGTTGGGAACGGCACTGTATCTCCTCTGCATCGGGTTGATGATCAGCAGCGATTGTCTGTTCACTCTGTTCACCCGGCCGAAGTCCACCGCCGAACTGCCGCCGGTCACACGTCGGGTGCCGCCGCGAAGTGCGGGCGGTTTCTTCCGGTTGCGGCAGGCAGTCGCCGCAGTGGGGATCGTTTGTTTCCTGCTGGGCAGCGTTCGCATGGGTGTCCTGCTGACACGCGCGACGCCTGCCGGGAACTATCCGCTGGCGTTGACCGAAGATGCCGTGCCGGCGCAGGTCGGCGGTTGGATACGCCAGCACAGCACGCCGTTCAACAAGACGCGATCGAGCGCCCTTTCTCACGGCGACTATTCGAGCATCTGGAACTATTCGAACGATCGCTGGACCGCGTCGGTGGCGGTCGACTACGCGTTTCCCACATGGCACGATCTGACCGTCTGTTACCGGGGAACAGGTTGGGAGATCCGGCGGGAAGAGACGATTATCGGCAGCATCGGCCCGATCAAGGTCATCGAGATGTCTCACCCCGAAATAGGCGAAGCTCGCCTCTACTACACTTGCACCGACGGGGCCGGCAACCATCCCGGATTGTTCAAGTCATCATTCGGCGGCGCGTTCTTCGACCGCTTCGGCCACTCGATGCTGCCCCCGCCCGCTACGGACTACTTTCAGGTGCAACTCATGCTGCGCGGCAGCGCGACGGCCGTTCCGCCAACGATCGAAAGCTCGGCCCGCGCCTTGTTTGAAGAAGCGGTACGCACTGTCAGGCCGCAGTTGCCGAAGGCGGAGGTTACCCGATGAAGCCCCGTCGCGGATGGTGGAAACGATTGACATCGCCTGTCCTGGACCTGTTCCGGGGCCCCTCGCTCGACAGCCTTTCGGGCATGAGGGCCGACGGGTCTGTCGTGCGCCGCCGATTCCGGGATCGCTTCCGCCGCCGGCCGACGACCCTGCCGCCGGAAGCGGAATGGGAGCGGCGGCCGTGGCGCTGGAAACTGTGGCTGGGGGCAGTACCCGCGGTGCTGGCACTGGTCGGCCTTGGTGTCACGATGGCTGCGGTCGACGTCGCGCCGAACGCCGTTCGCGATCGCTATCGCAAATGGTCCGACCAGGCGCTTGAGGAGAACAACACGGAACTTGCCGAGCTGTCGCTGCGTCGGCTCGCACAGGTCAGCCTCACGCCGAAGGAACGCTTTCAACTGGTGCTGCTGACACTGAAGCAGAACCCGGCGGCCGGGCGGCAGATGCTCGAGGGCATGGTTCCGTCGGACCGGCAAGGCCATGTACCCGCGCATTTTCTGTTGGCAACAATCCAGCTCAAGCAGCAGCCCATGGCGTCGGCCGACCGGGCCCAGGCCGAGGCCCATCTGAAACATTGTCTCGATGACGACGACTACCGGGCGCGTTCCCACCTGGTGCTGGGAGAGATGTACCACAAGGCGGGTGAATCGGCCCGGGCGGTGCCGCACCTGCAACAGGCGCTCCTGCAACTGCCTGATGCAGCCTTTCTGCTGGTGCAGGCGTTCACCGCGCTGAAGAGGGCCGATCAGGTGGAGCGGGTCTGGCGCGACTTCATCAACCGGGCCGAGCCATCTCTCAAGTCGAACCCGGACAATCAATCGCTGCGGCTGCAACTGGCGACAGCCTTGTGCGAACTGAACCGCTACGACCGCGCACTCGAACTGCTGCGACACGCCCGGCCGACCGGGGCGAACGCCACCGAGCGCCAGGCAATCTGTTTCGTGCTGGCCCGTTATGCTGAGTACGCTTTGAAGGAAGACCAGTTCGGCAAAGCCTATGAACTGATCAGCGAAGGCCTGGCACTCGACCCGACAAACAGCCGGTTTTACATCACTCTGGTGCTGCTGGCGGAAGGCAAATCGAGCAACGCGGCAGAAGCCACCCGCCGACTGGAAGCACTTCTGGCCGTGGGCGGACCCCTGGCGGACTACATCCACATTCTACTGGGAAGCGCCGCCGTCCGGGCCGGGGATGCTCCGCGCGCCACCCGCCACTACGAGATCGCCTTCGCCCGCAATGCCGAGGCAGCCGTACTGGCGAACAACCTCGCCTATGTGCTTGCCCGCACCGAGCCGCCGCAACTGGAGCGGGCGCTCGAGATGGTGAACCGGGCCATCGCGAAGCGCCCCGACGACCCGCGTTTCCGCGTCACCCGCGGGCAGATTGCCGTGAAGCAGAATCGCTGGGCGGAAGCGATTGTCGACCTGGAATTCGCACTGCAGAAGATGAGCGGCAACAGCGAACTGCACGAAGGACTGGCGGAAGCCTACGCCGCCGTCGGGGAGAAGTCACTCGCCGAGCGCCATCAGGCGTTGGCGCTGCGAAAGAAGTAGTCGTCGCGGCTTGCCGCGTCGCCCTACGCCAGCAGCTTCCGCACCACATTCCCATGCACATCGGTCAGGCGAAACGGTCGGCCCTGGAACTTGAAGGTCAGTTTCGTGTGATCAAACCCGAGCAGGTGCAATAGCGTTGCATGCAGGTCATGTACATGCACGCGGTCTTCGATGGCGTTGAAGCCGAAATCATCCGACTTGCCGAGCGTGATGCCGGGTTTGGTGCCGCCGCCGGCGAACCACATGGTGAATGCGTTCGGGTGATGGTCGCGGCCGTCGTTGCCGCCCTGCACCATCGGCGTACGGCCGAACTCGCCGCCCCAGATGACGAGCGTGTCGTCAAGCATCCCCAGGCGCTTCAGGTCGGCGACGAGTGCCGCGCTGGGTCGATCGGTATCGAGGCAGTTCTGCTTCAGATCCTTCACCAGATTGCCGTGCTGGTCCCACGATTCATGGAACAACTGCACGAAACGTACGCCGCGTTCGAGCAACCGCCGGGCCAGCAGGCAGTTGTTGGCGAACGATGGCTTGCCCGGCTCGGCCCCGTACATCTTCAGCACGGCTGGCGATTCCTTCGACAGGTCCATCAACTCCGGCCCGCTCGTCTGCATCCGGTAGGCCATCTCGAACGAACTGATGCGTGTGGCAATCTCCGGGTCGCCCATCGCATCGAGACGCATCCGGTTCAGGTCGCTGATGGCGTCGAGCGAATCGCGCTGAACTTCCGGTGAGATGCCTCGCGGATTCGACAGATACAACACGGGGTCGCCCGCGCTGCGGAACGGCACCCCCTGGTAGACCGTCGGCAGAAAGCCGCTGCCCCAGCAGGAATTGCCGCCGCTGGGCCCCTTGCGGCCCGACTGCAGCACAACGAAGCCGGGCAGATCGCGTGTCTCACTGCCGAGACCGTAGAGCGTCCAGGCACCAAAGCTGGGCCGGCCGAACTGCTGAGCCCCGGTATTCATCATGATCTGTGCGGGGGCATGGTTGAACGCATCGGTGGCCATCGATTTGACGATGGCGATGTCGTCGGCCACGCCGGCCAGATGCGGCAGCAGTTCGGAAAGCTCGGCCCCGCTTTGGCCATGCTTCGCGAACGCGAACTTCGGCCCCAGCAGTTTCGAGTTCGGCGTGATGAACGCCGCCCGGTAGCCCTCGATCAGCTTCGGCGGCGGCAGTTGGCCATCGTACTTCGCCAGCACCGGCTTGTAGTCGAACATCTCCAAATGACTGGGGGCACCCGCCATGAAGAGGTACACCACACGCTTCGCCTTCGGCACGATCGGCGACGGCCGCGCGGCCAGCGGATCATCGACCGGCGACGCGGCATGAGCAAGGTCGGCCATCGCGAGAGAGCCGAGGCCAACGGCACAATCATGCAGAAACCATCGGCGGGTGGGGTTACAGTACATCGGCAAGTCGTCTCCTCCACGAACCCGGCTTGCGCGCGGCGTGGACAATGGTGAGGACGAGGGTGTGGTCGTCCTTCACTTGATAGATCAATCGATACTGGAAGCGTTCGATGTAATACTCTCGCAGATCATATCGGGAAGGGGCGTCCGGAGCCGGCGAAAAAAGATGCGGCTGCAACGAGATCAATTCAAAAGCTCGATCGATCTCGACCAGAAAATCGTCGCCCTGCATCGCGCGCGATCCCTCGAGTTGCAGGTAGATTGCCCGAGTATCCTGTTCGGCAACTTCATGGATGATCAGCTGCATGGGCACGCGCCTCCTGAATTTGGCGCTTCATGATCTCCATGAATTCTTCTCGCGTGTATGTGCTGGCACGCCCTGCTTCCAGCTCCTCGATGCGCCACTCCAATTCTTCGCGAACCGCTTGGCGGTATTCCGCCGGGTCGTCGGGAGGCGAATCGAGGCTGTCGAGGAGGATCGTACTGATCCGAAGTCTCTCTTGGCGGGGAAGAGACAACAGGACGCGAAGCGTCTCGTCCGAAACTCTCGTAGTTTTCAGATCCTGCTGGAGTGCTTCCATCGTTGCGGACATGCGTCGATCCTCGCTTTCAAGATTCTCGGCCAGTCGTTCACTACGAATCAACACCGTCTGATGATCAAACATCGTCCAGTCGTCTCCGCCATGAACCCGGCATGCGAGTGGCGTGAAACACCGCGAGTACGTGAATTGTATCCTCATGAAGCAGGTAGATGACGCGATACTGAAAGCGCTCGATGTAATACTCCCTGCACTCGCGGTCGGCGGGGCCATCTTCAACCGGAGAGTACAGCCGTGACATCGCAGCGATCGCTCGTAAAGCCGTGCGGACTTCACTCTTCAACGCCCGACCCAAGTCGCGGCCCCCGCTATTGAGCAGACGCGAACCGGACCGGGTGTCGTCAATCGCGTGCGGCAGGACGTTGAGATTCACGACAATGCCTCATCGGAATCGTCGTTCAGCAGTGCCATGGCCTCGTCAATGGTGTGGCATTTGATCTTGCCTGATTCGAGTTCACGAATCCGCCATTCCAACTCGTCTTTTACCGCCTGTCGATACTCGACCGGGTCGATGGGCGGCGAATCGAGGCTGTCGAGGAGGATCGTACCGATCCGCAGTCTCTCTTGGCGGGGAAGAGACAACAGGACGCGCAGCGTCTCGTCCGAAACTCTCGTAGTTTTCAGATCCTGCTGGGGTGCTGCCATCGTTGCGGACATGCGTCGATCCTCGCTCTCAAAACCAACCGGTCAGTCGATTCATCGCAAATCGACACCTACTGATGATCAAGCATCGTCAAGTCGTCGCCGCCATGAACCCGGCGTGCGAGTGGCGTAAACGACGGCGGGTACGTGAATGGTTTCGTCCTGAATCAGGTAAACGACGCGATACTGAAAGCGTTCGATGTAGTATTCACGGCATTCGCGATCCTCCGGGCCGTCTTCCGCAGGAGAGTACAGCCGGGGCATTTCGGAGATGCGATGCAGCACCTCTTCCAACTCATCTTCGAAGTCTATTCCCGGATTCTTTCCGCCGTCATCCAGAACCTCAGCGGCTCGTCGGCCGTCATCCCGCGCCGCACGCAGCACGACCATTCTCAAGTCCGCGCCCCGCTTCGCCGTTGTCGGATGTAGGCCATCGCCTCTTCTGCGGAGTACGTTTCCATCCGGCCTGCTTCGAGTTCCTTGATTCGAAACGCCAGCTCATCCTTCACTGCCTGCCGATACCCGACTGAGTCAGCGGGCGGAGTGTCCGGAGTATCGAGAAGGAGGGTGCCGAGCGCCTTCTGCTCCGCCGCGGGAAGCGCGAAGATGTGACGTAATGTCTCCGGTGAAAGCCGCGTCGTAACGGCCGACTCAATTGTGGTTGTCATGGCACCATTCTCCCAAAGCACGGAGAGTTCCGCAACACGTTCACCCACCCCTACTTCAACGGCCGCACGAACAGGTTCGCGAAGTCCACTTCCGTTCGTGTATCCATCAGCGCTGCTTCGCCCTTGGCGGGCAGCTTCTTCAACGGCAGGTTTTCGACCACCACTTTGCCGTTGAGTGTCACGTTCAGCTTGCCGCCTTTCAGCGATGCGACGGTGCGGTTGAACTTGCCGACCGGGGCTTCGACCTGTTGATCGACCAGAAACTTCGATGTCTCGTCCACATCCTCGCAGACGATCATTCGGCCGTCGCTGCCGACGCTCAGGGTCAGCATGTAGTCGGGCTGTTCACGGAGGATGAGTGCCGCCCGGCGCGACTTGTCGTCCTTCGCCTTCTTGGCGGGGAGCATCCAGTCGACAATCAGTTCAAAGTCGGCTTGCTCGCCCTTCAGGTACAGGCTGCCGGGTGTGCCTTCGCTGCGGCCGTCGTAGCGCAGCTTCCAGTCGCTGGGGACCCAGTGGCCCTCATGTCCTTCATCGGGCTCGAAGTTCGACAGATCGAGGCCGGTGTAGACGTTCTTGAAATCCTTCGCAACATCGGCCGTCTGCGATGCGGGCGGGTTCGTGCCGGGCAGTTCCTTGATCTTCAGGTTGCGGAAGCGGCATTCGACTCCCTCGGACTCCAGGGCCAGGTAGCCCTT
>JBBQII010000117.1:0-8559 GCA_038324795.1 Gemmatales bacterium | reverse complement strand
CCGCCAACTTCATCTTCGGTGGCCAGCCCGTGCTTGGTGAGCCAAAGCTGGCTGAATACCGAAGGGTTGAATTGGTTGGCGACCACAACCACGTTCGAGTCGACAAGATGCAACTTCATCCCGGCTCGTACCCCTCCCAGCGCTGCCAGCGCCCTTGTAGCCTGACGGCTCGGCCAGGTCAACGGACGGATTCTGCGTTCGGGTAATCTAGGACACCGGCGGCCTACCCGGCCAGCGTTCCCGCTGAGAAAGGATCATTCCGCCGGAGCAAACAACATGCCAGCATGGCACGTTTTCCTGTTCGCAACAAGCGAAACCGCTGCATTCGTAGCCTTTCTCGCTTCTCCTACCCATTCTATGCTCCCAAACGGCGGCTGAGATCGCTGGAAGAGAGCGGGCCACGACGTTTTGTGTTCGGCCATTCCCGTTTCCGGGACGGCGAATTCGACGGAAGTGCCGCAAACAAAGCGGCAAACCAGCCGATATCGACCTGTGCGGAAACGAGCATCTCGGTAGACTACTATTCTTGCATGCGCTTTGGGCTGACAATTTCACTCTGATCATCAAGTACACGTCATATCAATTGGCACTTCTTTCGGTCCTCCATGAAGTGACTTCATAGAATCACCAGATGGAATCCCGGTCCGGGCGCTGACGATCTTGAGACTGTCAGCAGAAATCGGCCAACTTTCCGGTGGCTTGTCCGGGTCGTGTCGATCGCGACGGGACTGCCGTTCGCGAAATCTATGTATGCGGCGGGGAAGGGCGCGGTTGCTCCGGGGTGTTCCTTATAATGGCCTTTGCGCACTTGACGCTTCGTGAGGATAGTGACGGGGGAAACAGACGATAATGAGGAGGAACCTGTCCGGCTGTCGAGTGCTGCTGACCGGCGGCTCGCGCGGCATCGGTCGGGCGACCACGGAGGAGTTGCTGCGTCGCGGGGCAAAGGTCGTCATCTGCGCCCGCCACGCGCCGCTCGCGGCACCGCCAGGCGTGATCCTCATTCCGGGCGATTTGACCGTCGCCGCGGATCGCGAACGAATCGTCGCGGAGGCTGCGGAGCGACTGGGCGGATTGGATCTGCTGATCAACAATGCCGGGACCTGCAGTTTCGGCGAGTTCAGCACCTCCAGCGAGGCGGTGCTGCGGCAGATCATGGAGATCAACTTCTTCGCCCCGGCGGAGATGTGCCGACTGTGCCTGCCGCACCTGACGGCAACGGGGAAGCGGCCGGCGATCGTGAATATCGCCTCGATTGTCGGGAAGCGGGGCATCCCCTCGTTCCCGGAGCATTCGGCCAGCAAGTTCGCACTGGTCGGCCTCAGCGAGGCGCTGCGGTGCGAGTTCGTCCGCTTCGGCGTCGACGTACTGCTGGTGATTCCGGGCCTTGCGAAGGTGGATGACTTCGAGAAGCACCTGCTCCGCAATGAAGGGAAGATCTTCATCGACTGGAACAACGTGCAAAGCGCGGAGGCAGTGGCCGCGGGCATTGTGCGGGCGATCGAGCGGAACAAGGCGGAGACGGTGATCGGCTGGCTGGCCCTGCAGATCTACCGCCTGCAGAACCTCTGGCCCGCGATGCTCGACAGCATCATGGCCCGCAAGGTGATGAAGTTTTAAGAGCGGCAACAAGCCCCGACGTGAGGCTCTACGAACGTCGGGGATCGTGACGGCAATCGTGGCAACAGGTTTCAAGTATGTGCGGCATTGCAGGTGTTGTTGATCTGGCGGGAAAACGCTCGGCCCCTCGGCGAGTCGTTCAACGCATGGCGAAGGCCATCTACCATCGCGGACCGGACGAGGATGGTTTCCTCGAACGGGACGGGATGATCTTTGCCAATCGCCGGCTGAGCATCGTCGGCCTGGCCGACGGCAAGCAGCCGATCAGCAATGAGGACGGCTCGATCTGGGTCGTGTTCAACGGCGAGTTCTTCGATTACCCGGAGAAGCGCAAGCTGCTCGAATCGAAGGGCCACGTCTTCAAGACGCACACCGACACCGAACTGATTCCCCATATGTGGGAAGAGTACGGCGAAGGCATGTTCGAACACCTGAAGGGCCAGTTTGCCATCTGCCTGTGGGACAGCCGGCAGGACCTGATGATCCTGGCGCGTGACCGCATCGGCATCTGCCCGCTGTTTTACACGCTGCAGAAGCCTCGCGAGGGTCCGTTGGCCGGCAGCGACGTGTTGCTGTTCGGCTCGGAGATCAAGGCGATTCTCGCATCGGGCATGGTCGACGCGCAGCCCGATCTGCAGGGCGTGAACTCGATCTTCAGCTTCTTTGCGATCCCCGGCCCGCACACGATGTTCGAGGGGATCAGCCTGCTGCTGCCGGGGCATTACCTGCGCGTGCAACTGGGCGAGGGCCAGAGTGCCGCGACGGCGATCCAGGACCGCACCTACTGGGAAATCGACTTTCCCGACTGGGGCGATGAACTCGACCCGCCGCAGGATGTCGTTGTCGACGAGTACGAACGCCTGCTGCTCGCTTCGGTGGAACGCCGACTGCGGGCGGATGTGCCCGTGGCCGCGTACCTGAGCGGCGGCGTCGATTCCAGCATCATCGTGGCCATGGCCAGCAAGGTGCTCGGCCGACCGATCCCGACATTCACCATCTCCGTGAAAGCCAAGGGCTTGAACGAAGCGAGCGAAGCCGCGATGACGGCCCGCCATGTCGGGTCCAAGTCGGTCGTCCTCGAGTTCGGTGACTCGGACGTCCGCGACCTGTACCCGGACTTCCTCTGGGCGACCGAAATGCCGGTGATCGACACGTCGGCCGCATCACTGATGCAGTTGGCGAAGGTGGTCCGACAGAACGGCTACAAGGTGGCGCTGACGGGCGAAGGGGCCGACGAGACCTTGGCCGGGTACTCGTGGTTCAAGATTCACAAGGTGCTCAGCACGTTCGGGCAGGGCTTCGGCATGTTCCTGCGGAACCTGGGATGCACCGTCACCGGGTCGCCGAAGTTCAGCAGGGAAGCGATCCAGCGCTCGCACGATGCCGTGGGCGGCCACAATGGTTGGCTCGACCTGTACGGCCTGATGAGCATGAACAAACTGCGGTTCTACCGCCCCGACCTGAAAGAAAAGCTGGCGATCGACCCGCCCTACACGAACATCGGGTTGAACCACGAGCGCCTGAAGAAGTGGCATCCGTTCAACCGCTCGCTGTACCTGGGCCAGCGGATCCTACTGCCGGGTCACCTGCTCAGCGCCAAGGGCGACCGCGTGGCGATGAACGCCTCGGTCGAGACGCGCCCGCCGTTCCTGGATGAAGACCTGTGGGCGTACGCCGCCAAGCTGCACCCGAAGTGGAAGCTGCACGGCCTGCGTGAGAAGTACCTGCTGCGTCTGGTGGCGTCCCGCTGGTTGCCCAAGGAAGCAGCGTGGCGTCGCAAGGCGATGTTCCGGGCCCCGCTCGACAGCTTCCACCTGACGGGCGAACGCGCCCCGAAGTGGATCGCCGACGTGCTGAGCCGGGAGTCGCTGGAGAAGACGGGCTTCTTCGATGTCGATGCCGTGCTGGCCGCGCGTGAACGCCTGCCGCACATGTGGAAAGGCCTGAAGCGGACGTCGGTTGAGATGGGCCTGGTCGCGGTGACCGCCACGCAGTTGTGGCATCACCTGTTCATCTCGGGCAATCTGACGGACGTACCATCGCGGGCGCAACGGCAATCGCGTCTCGATGACGATGGCTACGACCCGCTGCCCGCGGTGGCGTGAAAACGGACTTGAACGAACTGCGACCGTAAGGGAGCGGATGAACTGATGAATTACCCGTTGCAGACACTCTGGCATGATCGCTCGCGCTACCTGCCCGGCATCCTCGCGGTGTCGTTCAGTGCGGTGCTGATTGCGCTTCAGTGCGGGCTGCTGCTGGGGCTGTTCTCGATCACGTCGATTCCGATCGATCATACGCGGGCTGACATCTGGGTCGGTTCGAAGAAAGTTCTCAGCGTCGATCTCGGTCGGCCGATCCCGCTGTCGTATTACTCGCGCATTGCCCAGGATCCGCGCGTGGAACGAGTCGAACCGTACTACCAGGCCTTCGCGAACTGGACCAAGCCGGATGGCGGGTCGGATTTGTGCATCGTGATCGGCTGCAACGTGAATGACGGCAACCTGGGCGCGATCGATGAACTGACCCCCGAGATGCGCGTGCTGCTGACGCAACCGGGTTCGGTCGTCGTCGATGAAGGTGAACTGAAGCGCCTCGGTGTCGAGAAAGTGGGCGATAAGGCTGAGATCAACAAGCAAAACGTGCAGATCGTCGGGCTGGTGAAGGGGATGAGGTCGCTGGCCGGGCCGTACGTGTTCTGCTCGCGTGACACCGCCCGCAACCTGATCCGCATGGTGATGCCCGGCGATCACACGACGTACCACCTGGTGAAAGTCAGAGATCCCGCCCAGATAGATGCCGTCGCGAAGGATCTGAAAGACGCGTACAAGGAGGACATGGAAGTCTTCACCAGTGAAGACTTCTCGGTCCATTCGCGCCTGCACTGGCTGATGAAGACGAAAGCCGGCATCGCGCTCGGCTATGCCGCATTGCTCGGCCTGCTCGTCGGCATGGTGGTCACCAGCCAGACGTTGTACGCGGCCACGACGGCCAGCGCCCGCGAGTACGCCATCCTGCTCGCGCTGGGCATTCCGCGCTGGCGCATCTCGATGACCGTACTGATGCAGTCATTCTGGATCGGCATCATCGGTGTGGCCTTGGCGTATCCGGCCGTCAACGGCTTTGCCCAGTTGGCGGAACTCGGCGGCGTCAACGTGCTGATGCCCTGGTGGCTGTTAGCCGGGGCCGCGGTCGTCACGATGTGCATGTCGATGCTCTCAGGTGCGTTCGCGCTGCGGTCGGTGCGACAGATCGAACCGATGTCGTTGCTTCGCTAGTGGGCAGTAGACAGTGGGCAGTGGGCAGCCGGAAAAGAGCGGGTAGCAGGAGAGATGAACAGACTGCTGGACATCGAAGACGGTTGTACAAGCGGAGCAATGCTCATGCCCGTCAGGAACTACAGCGAGCTGACTGTCTGGCAAAAGGCCGTGGATCTGGTTGTCGAAGTCTATAGTGCGGTCCGTAACTTTCCGCGCGAAGAGGTTTATGGATTGACGATTCAACTGAAACGTGCGGCCGTTTCGATTCCCGGCAACATTGCTGAAGGACAGGGACGGCGAACAAGCAAGGATTTCATCCATTTCCTTTTTGTGGCAAATGGAATGTCGAGAGAAGTCGAGACACAGACGATCATCGCTCGGAGACTGGGCTACCTGAACGAAGAAGTTGAACGCCAACTACCAAGTCGTTGTGCTGAAGTTGGCAAGATTCTGTACGGGCTGATCAACTCTCTTGAGAGTTGAAAAATGCCCACCGGCAACGAACCGTATCGGTCGGGGGTTTTGCCCACTGCCCACTGGGGACAAGGATGCTCGAGGAAACGCCAAGCCTGCGCGGGTTGAATCTCAATCGTTCCTACGGGGACGGTTCGCAGGTGACCCACGCGCTGCGGGATGTCTCACTCGATCTATATCGCGGCCAACTGGTGCTGCTGATGGGCCCCTCCGGCAGCGGCAAGTCGACGCTGCTGGCGGTCATGTCGGGCCTGCTCAAGCCCGATCAGGGGCATGTGTTTGCCCATGACGGCACGTCACTGCGCGACGTGTGGGAAATGACCGCCCGTGAGCGCGAGCAGTTCCGCTTGCGCAACTGCGGGTTCATCTTCCAGGGGTACAATCTTTTCCCTGCTTTGACGGCCCGGCAGCAGCTGGAGATCGTATTGAAGTGGGGCAACGACGGTGAGAACGCCCGTGGCCGTGCGAATGAGATGCTCAGCCTGCTGGGGTTGGGCAACAAGGGGCACCTGAAGCCGTCGCAACTGTCCGGTGGGGAAAAGCAGCGGGTGGCCATCGGCCGGTCGCTGATCAAGAACCCGAAGTTCTGTTTCGCCGACGAGCCGACCAGCGCCCTGGACTGGTCGAGCGGCGAGCGGGTGATCGAACTGTTGCGAGCGGCCGCCCATGAACGCGATGCGACAATTTTGATTGTCTCGCACGATCATCGCATCCTGCCGTATGTCGACGTCCACTTCCACCTGGAAGACGGTAAACTGACGGAAGCCGAACTCCCTGAAGCTATCCCCATGATGGCCGAGGGTTGGAGGAATGAACCATGAGAAACCGCGTAGTCACTGTTGCGATCCTTGTCGGCGCTGTCGGCGCGCTCGTCACCTTCCTCGGGGCTGCCCGCATGTCGGGCGACGACGGGAAGACGGCCAAGGATGCGCCGAAGATCATCTCCCCCGTCAAGAACGGCTCGAAGGGGGTCGTTACGTTCGGTACAGTCGATGTCGATAACGGCATCGGCCTGATTCCGTTGTTCCCCGACGCGTTTCCGCAGCCTTCAAAGGTGAAGGAGATCTTCGCCGTCGAAGGGCAGACTGTCAGCAAGGGCCAGGTGCTGGCCGAGCTGGAGAACGATCTGGCCGACTTCGCGGTTGCCGAAGCGAAGGCCGGGCTCGACCAGGCCAAAGGCGCGAAGGCCCGGGCCGACGTGGCCATGCGCATGGCCGAGCAGGCGATTGAGGCACACCAGTACGCGATCCGCGTGACGCAGACCGCGCTGGAAGGCAAGGCGACCGAACTGGAAGCTGCCAGGGATGAGTACACTCAACTGAAGAAAAAGCTCGACCGGATCGGTGCCCAGAACGACCCCGAATTGACGATCGCCAACAAGAAGATCGACGCGGCCGCGAAGGCCCTCGAAGCGGAGCAGATCAAGCTGGAAGGCATGAAGGCGATCACGCCGACCACGAAGAAGGAAGAGGCCGCCGCCGCGCAGCTTGAGGCCGCTGCCGCCGTTGCCAAGCAGCAGGCGACGTACGACAAGGCAATTTACGGCCAGAAGTTGTCGAGGTATCTGACCGCTCCCAGCGATGGCAAGATCGTCCGCAGCCTGATTGCCCGCGGCCTGATGTTCGGCCCGCAGACCCGTCAGCCGGCGTTCCTGTTTCAACCGGCCGGGGCGCTGATCGCCCGTGCGGAAGTTGATCAGGAATTCGCGGCCCGCGTGGCGAAGGGGATGGACGCCGTGCTGACCGACGACGGCAATCCCAGCCTGAAGTGGACCGGCAAAGTGATCCGCCTGTCGGAAGGCTTCCTGCCGAAGCGCTCGGCCGCCGGCACCCCGGAAGGCCTGATGCTCAACGACAGCCGGGTGCTGGAATGCATCGTTAGCATCGAAACCGCCGACGCCAACAACCCTGTCCGCATCGGCCAGCGGGTGAAGGTCAGTTTGGGCGTCGAGTAGCCCAGGTTAGCCGCGCAGCGGAGCGCTCCGCTGCGCGTCGCGGCTAAACGAAGTTATCCTTCAAACGAAATCGTCGGTGCATCTTCGTCGGCCGTGATGATGACAATCCCCTGCGGGGTGATTGCGATGGTGTGTTCGACGTGTACGCTGGGCAGGCCGTCTTTGGTGATGACGGTCCAGTGGTCTTTCATCGTGTCGACTTCCGCCCGGCCCATGTTGACCATCGGTTCGACGGCCAGCACCAGGCCCGGTTCCAGGCGGAAGTCGCCTTCCTTCCGCATCTCTTTGCTCACCAGGTTCGGCACCTGCGGGTTCTCGTGCATCTCCTGCCCGATGCCGTGGCCGACGTAGCTTTCCACGAGCGTGAAGCCTTCCCGGGTCGCATGCGAATGCATCCGCACCGCGACTTCGGACCACCACTTCTTCCGACCCATTTCGACGATCGCGATGTTCAGAATCTCGAGCGCGACCTTCAGCAGCCGCATCCGTTCCGCACGCACGTTGCCGATCGGCAGCGTGACGGCCGCGTCGGCGCACCAGCCGTTGAACTTGCAGGCGGTGTCGATCTTCAGCAGGTCGCCGTCCTTCAGGATGCGGTTGCCGGGGATGCCGTGGACCACTTCGTTGTTGACCGACAGACAAGTCACAGCGGGGAACGGCACCTTGGGGCCTTCGTATCCCTTGAACAGCGGGATCGCTCCCTTGGAGGCGTAGAACTCCTCGACGGCGCGGTTGATATCCAGCGTCTTGACGCCCGGCTTGGCCATCTCCCGGCAGATCTTCAGCGCCCGGGCAACAAGCTTACCCGATTCGCGCATCATGCCGATTTCGCGCATCGTCTTGAGTTGAGCGGGCTTCTGAATCGTTTTACGGAGCACGGTCAACCTTCGGTTTTATGGCGGGCGGCGGGCGTAAGCCCCCTGTGCGTATAACTCTCAACTACCCTTCATAGTTCCGCAGCCGCATGGCGACAAGTGAAGGGCCGGTCATTGTATGCGGCCTTGCGATCGCTTACAATTCCCCAACCTTCCCCGTACTGCCGGAGACTCTGCCGATGCGTGCCGCTTTGCTCTTCCTGCTTCTGCCATCGTTTGCATTTGCCCAGGGGTATGCCCACATCGCGCCGACCGAGGCACTGACGCCGGCCGAGGAACTCAAGACGTTCAAGCTGCCCAAGGGCTTCGAGGCGCAACTGGTCTCCAGCGAGCCCGACATCCGCAAGCCGATCCAGATCGCGTTTGACGCGAAGGG
>JBBQII010000116.1:0-8582 GCA_038324795.1 Gemmatales bacterium | reverse complement strand
GGGGAAGCGGAAGGTGAACTCATTACGCTGATGACCGCAGCCGGGATGGTGCATCAGCAATTCGACCCCGTCGTCCATCGCCAGCGACACGGGGGGCAGTTCGCATTCGCCGGTCGGATTCAGGCGGAAGATCAAAGCCCCGTCGATTTCGTCCCAGCGGCCGGACCGCAGCGGCGTCCGGCAGGGAATCTCGCCGAGTTCATGAAACAGGAATTGTCGCATTTCGCCATCAGGCATCGCGATGGGGAATGACACTTCGGCCAGCACGACATCGTCGCCGTTGGGCAGGATGCGCAGCTCGATCTCCGGCCGGTCGGCCACGCGTTCAGTTTCCAGTCGAGAACGGTCTGCCTGTGCGACCGGGTGCAGGCGGAACACACGCCGATTTCCCTCGCAGGCCCAGGCATCGAAGTGCAACATCGCCCACAGGCGATGGAAAAACGTGCCGTCGTCGCGTCGAGATGCGACAGGTTCGCCAACCAGCACCCAGCGGCGCACAAACGAGTCCATCGGACGCAGGTCGGCCTGATCGCATTGGTGGGCGTCGAGAACGATTGCGATGTCGAACCCGTCCGCAATCCATGCGGGGCTTTGGGCCAGCGTTCGCGGTGTGGCCAGCACGACACGCGCCGCGCACGGTGGTATCGCGAGGCCGGCGGGCAGGTCGTCGCGCTCGAGTCGTTCACGCCACGCGGCTGCCAGGGCGACGGACTGCCGATCAGCGGCCGTGGCCGACGCTCGGCGTTCCCGAGCTTCATCCAGCGATGTCGGACTGCATTCAGCGGGCTGCTGTTCTGCGGGCAGCGTGGCGGCGATCAGTTCATAGTCGGCCTTCAACCGTGCCAGCAATTGCTGAAGGAGTTGGCGTTCCTTCTCCCGCGTGGCCGACCGCTCTTGAAGCGCTGCCTCGATCTGGCGCGCGATTTCGATCTCGGCATCGCTGTCGGTCTTGCGGCGGTTGTCCTCATGGGCGACTAAGGCCAGTCGTGCGGCTGCGAAAGCGGCTTCCGCCTCGGCAATCTGCTTGTTGGCCGATTCCAGGTCGGTTGGCAGTGTGCGATGCAGGCGGGCCTTCCAGAACATCGCGCTCCAGAATCGGCCCGATCGCCCCGCCTCTTCCAGTGGCAGCCAGGCATTGCGGGTTTCGCGTGCGGCATGCAGCGCTGCTTCGCTTTCCGCAAGTGCCTGCTCGGCGGCTGTCTGTTCCCCGGCAATGCGAGCGTTCACTGTGGCGCGGGAATCTTCCACATTCGCGACTGCTTGAGCCAACACGTTATCCGGCTGCAGCCGCAGCGATTCGGCTGTCTCCGCCGGCGCGGTGGCCATCAAGTTCGCGGCCATCGCATCAGATTCAGCCGCCAGCCGATCGAGCCGGTCGAAGGTTGCGTCATCAGTGGCCAGCGCGGCGGATATCGCAGCGATCGTTGCGGCAAATTCGTCGGCGCGATGGCAGAGCAGGGCGCGATACTCCGGCAGATGTTGCGGTCCCATCTTGCAGGGCAGGGTGACCGCCGTTGCCATATCAATGAAGCGAGGCAGTCGTTCCAACTGCCGGGCCATCAGTAGAACCCGCCCGCCAGAGCGAACCACCTGTTGGACAATCTCGCGAACGACACGCTTCTTGCCGGTGCCCGCTCGTCCGTTGATCAGGATCAGATCGTCGGCACTAAGGGCGCGGGCGACCGCGTCTCGCTGATAGTCGTCGAGTTCGTCGTCGAGAGGCGTCAACGGATTGCAGAACGCAGCGGGTGCCGGCTTCGTCCTTGAATCGTCGAGTATCGCACGGAGGGTGCGGTCAAAGTCGATCGGCGTCGTCACGCAGTGGGAGGGAGTCAGCAGTTGACGGCTGCGGGCGAACGCGACCAACGTCGCATCATCAGGCCGCAGGCCAGCACGGGCGTTGGTACCCGGTAGTGCCGCATCTGACAGAAGCGGAGTGGCGTGCGAATCGGAGTGAAGTGACCCCGTCACGGGATCGGCCGCGCGATCATGCATCGACGGACCTCGAAGTGCCCTGATGCCGTCCGCCACCATGTCGAGCATGTTCCTTGATCATCATCAACCTGTTCACCGGATCCATTGGCAGAATGACTCGACGGCAGAACGTTCGATGGGGGCGGAATAGCGCTCATCGAAGTATAAACCGGGGTTACGCCACAATCTATCGTTCTTCCGCTTTTCTCAATATTTCACCGCAGCATCACACCAGGCACATCTTCGAGTAGCAATTCTCATTCCCGGACGGCGGATTTTATCTCGATCTTCGGCTTTGCGATGATGAAACCGGTTACTGGCAGCAGCGGCTTGAAGCCGCGTTCGTCATGCCAGCTGCAATCGCTGATCTTCAAGTGGCCAGGCCCGATCCCACCCTGGCCAAGGGTCGAATCCAGCCCCAGCCATTGGCCCTTCACATAAACTTCCGTCCACATATGGAACGCGAGGGCGGGGCCGCCGAATGCCGGGCTATCCACATAGACGACACCCAGCGCGGTTCTTGACGGAATGCCCTGCGCCCGGCACATGGCCGCGGTCAGCATCGCATACTCCGAGCAATCGCCCGACAGCGTCTTGGCCACATGATCGGCTGTATTCATCGCTTCGCTGTAGTTGACCGACTTCATGTTCGCCCGGACGTAGCGTTCAATCGCTTTCGCCTTGTCCCACGGGTCGGCTATCTTTCCGACGGCCTGGGCGGCCAGTTTCTTCACGGTTGCGTCATCGGAATTGATGTAAAGATTGCTCGCCAGGAACTCGTCGGCCGCGGCCTCTTCCTTGGCCAGCTTGATCGGCATCTTGCGGGATTCGACGGTGACCTCGAATGATTTGCCTTCCTTTTTGCCGATGGTCTGGCGATCGTCCGCCTGAATCAGCTTGCTCGGTTCGCTCTCTTCGTTCGCCGTGATCTTGTACGTGACACTCTTCAGGCCCGCCATCCCGCCGGAGATCCGTTCACCCAGGCGGATGGTCTGGAGCTTCATCAGGTCAGGCGGAATGCCGAGCGGGCCCGTTGCTTCCTTCTTGTTCGAACGCAACAGTGTCAGCAGGCCGATGCCGGGCATGTTGATCTGCGTCATCACCGGTTCGCGTGTCTCCGGGTCGGCCCAGATTGTCGAAGCCGGAAGCTGCACGTTCTGAATCTTCTCGGGTGTCGACTCAACTTTCAACAGCTTGCGCTTGCCGCCACGCGGAAGCAGCACGTTCTCGACGTCCTTCACTTCCACATTGATGGTGGCGACATGGCTGATGCTCGGCTCGAAGATCTGATAGCTGAACTTGTCGCCGGGCTTGACTTGTTTGTCCCGGAGAAGCGTTGCCTCGCCCAGAAGGCCGATCACCTTCGGGTTCCAGGGGTTCTTGAACTGGTTCTTGACGCTTGCCTGCACAACGACGCTGATCCCTTTGCCGTCCTCATCGACAGTGCCGTTCATCACGACTGCCTGCTGCGTGCCGATCCACTGCTGCATGAAGACGCCGGCCACCTTGCCGTCAATGGTTTCGTCGGTGCCTGTCGTCGCCTTCAACTGGGCTGATTGGCCCTCACGGCGGATGGTCATGCGCAGGTCGCGCGTACCGCGGATCAGCTTCTTGCCGTCGACTTCAACCGATTCGCGGCGCAGCATCGCGAAGCCGATCTGCTGATCGTTTCCCTGCGCATCGCGCACGAAGACGGTTTCCCAAATGTCGTCCGCGTCGTCCTTCGACGGGGCGACCGGCTGCACCTGCTGTGCGGGGGCCAGGGCGGCCACCCCCACGAAAATCGCAACGGCACCGAAGATGCGGGCAAAGAGGGCAGGTACTCGCATGACGGTAACTCCGCGGAGAATCGAACAGTCGACAGCGCTTCGATCAGCATCGGCATCACGCGGCATTTCCGGCGATGCCGAGTGCCCCACCCGGGGCGGGATTCAACCTTCACAGCATTATCATCGGAAAGGCCGGAAAGTTTCAACCAGAACCGTTTCGCCGCAAGTAACGTAATATCGTCCAGTTCGGCAAATGCGACGGGCTGAAGGTCAGCCCGAACGACCGGAACTACCTACGCGGAAGAAGACCGGGAATCGTTACGGATTCGCTGCTTGCCCCGAACTGTGTGCTAGAATGAATCTGTACGAGCCTCCCAGGTCCCTACCACAACCTGATTGACACCCTTGACATAATACAGTGGCCGCCGAGGACGGATTATCCGTTTTCATTCAATTCATCCCCGAAGGGTGCCGCTAACCGTGATTTCACGTGCAAACCAGGCCCGAAACGCTCCGCTGGGTGGGTTCACTCTGACCGATGCCATTCGTCCCGGTCGGCAGTCGCAACTCGAGCCGATCGAAGGTTATCGCATTGAACGCTTCCGCGACCCCGTCAGCCGCAAGCGCATGCCGCTGCTGGCCGTGGCCGCGTCCAGCGAACGCTTGTTTGACCTGTTCATTGCCCTGCTCGAACCGCTGGGCGAAACAGTGAACATGGTCCTTGAAACCAGCCATGGCCGCTCGAAGGACCAACACGACGACATGTGCCGGTCCGACATCGACCTGCCGGTGCTGATCAGCCACCTGTATGACAGCGAAGAGATGCTGCTCAACGACGGCTGTGCCGGCGTTGCCGTCCTTGCCCGGGAACGGGCGATTGAAGTGCAACTGGACGAACACAAGCTGATCTACGTCTACGCCGATGACCTGAAGCCGTTCCGCCGGATTCTGAAGGCGCACGGCATCCGGCGCATCGACGATATGCGGCTGATTGCCGAATCCGAGCACGTACATCTCAGCACGCCGGAACTTGCCGACGAGTTCAACGAACTGTGCCTCCGCATCGGGGCCGGCGATCTCGAATCCGCAATGACGGATGAAAACGAGTGGTCCGGCTGGTAGAATCGCGGCCATGCCGCAACTCAAGCTCGCTACATTCCAGGCTGACATCACCCCGCCGCTGGGGCACCCCCTATGCGGCGGCTGGATCGAACCTGTGCGCGGTGTCGACGACCCGCTCCGCGCGCTCGGCATTGTGCTTCTCGGCATGGAGAAGCCAGTCGTCCTCTGCGCACTCGACTGGACCGGCACACGCAACGAATCCTACGAAGCGTGGCGCACGGGTCTGGCCGAGGCGGCGCGCACGTCGATCCATCATGTTGCGGTGCAGTCGGTGCATCCGCACAATGCGCCGTTTGCCGATCTCGAAGCTCAGAAACTGCTCGATGCGGTGAAGGGCCCGCCTCTGGTTGACCTGAAATGGCATGCGAAGGCCGTGGCCGACACGGCGGCCGCCCTGAAGGCGAGCCTGGCGAAGGCCGTCCCGTTCACGCATGTCGGCAGTGGCTCGGCAACGGTCGATCAGGTCGCCTCCAACCGCCGAATCGTCGTTGATGGCGTGTCGAAGTTCACCCGCACCAGCGCCACGAAGAACCCGCAGATTCGCGATCACCCCGAAGGGCTGATCGACTCGCTGCTGCGCACGCTCAGCTTCTGGGATGGCCCGAAGCCGCTGGCCGCACTGCACTACTATGCCACGCACCCGATGAGCTACTACGGCGACGGCATCGTCACGGCCGATTTTTGCGGACTGGCCCGCCAAAAGATACAGGACGAGCAACCCGGCATCTTTCAGGTCTACTTCACGGGCTGCGCGGGCAACGTGACGGCCGGCAAGTACAACGACGGCGCGAAGGAGAACCGGGCGATCCTGCGCGACCGCATGGCCGAGGCGATGCGTGCGGCATTCAAAGCGACCCGGCGAATGGAAGTGACGAAGTTCGACTGGCGAATCGAGCCGGTGAAACTGCAACCACGTCGAGAACAATCGTTCGGCGGGGAAGCAAGCCGCGCGGCGATGGCTGACGAAAAGGCAACGAAGGCCAAACGCAACAACGCCGCGATGCAACTGGCCTGGTTGAAGCGGCTCGACAAACCGATCGATGTGACCTGCCTGGACTTTGGCGGAAGGATGCTCGTCCTGCACCTGCCCGGCGAACCGTTCATTGAATATCAGTTGGCCGCACAGAAGATGCGTCCGAACGATGACGTGTTCGTCGCCGGCTACGGCGACGGGGGCCCCGGCTACTTGCCTACCGCTGCAGCTTACCTCGAAGGGGGCTACGAACCAACGGTGGCTCTGGCGAATGCCGATACGGAGAAGTTGTTGCTGGGGGCGATGAAGCAGTTGTTGAAAGCGGTTGAGCGGTGATGCCGTTGGCATCACCGCTCAACGTCGTTATCGACTGATGCGTTTCTTGCCCGTCAACTCATCCGCCAGATCGTCAGCGGCGTACACCTTTCGCAAGGCTTCGATGATGCCGCGTGAATCGACCGACACGGCGCGGGCCACTTCTTCATCGAAGATGAAGTCGAGAACCAGCGACTGGATGTTGCCGTCGAAGATCAGGCCGACCACTTCGGCATCCTTGTTGATCACCGGGCTGCCGGAGTTGCCGCCGATGATGTCCGCAGTGCAGATGAAGTTGAATGGCACCTTCAGGTCGAGCTTGTCCTTCGCCTTTTCCCAACGTTCGGGAAGGTCGTACGGCTCCTTGTTGTCATGCCCCTTCGATAAGGCGTAAAGCCCGGCGAAGTCGGTATAGGGCGGCACCTTCTTGCCGTCTTCCGTGTAGCCTTTCACGGTGCCGTAGGCCAACCGCAGCGTGAACGTCGCGTCAGGGTAGGTGTTGGCTCCGTCCATGGCGTAGCGGGCTTTCGCCAGGGCGGTGTAGGCCTGGCGCTTGGGCTCCTCCACTTCATTCTCGAACACCTTGCGGATCGCGCGGGCGTCGGCATCGACCAGCTTCGCCAGTTGGATCATTGCGTCGTCGCTGGCGTCGATGGCTGCCTTGCCGCCCTCGTACAGCTTCTTGCGAACGGCCGGGTCCTTCAGCTTGCTGCCGCTGACCAGATCATATGCCCGCTGCCGCGGTGACTTACCCGCCAGCACTTTCTTCACCAGATCGTTGTTCGAACCGAGTTGGCCGGCGAAGAACGTCAGTGAGTCGGCCAATTTCAGAATCTCGAAGTCATCGTAGATCTCTTCGTCCGAGAACAAACCATGCTCGAGTGACGGCAATCGGGCATCGCCGAACTCGCGCAGGCGTTCGCCGGACGGCTTGGCCTTTTCGTCAGCGGCCCGCACCAGAGTGCGAGCGATGCCGAACAGGTGGCTGTTGAAGGCCGCCCCGTTTTCCAGATGCGTGATGTCACGAATGATCTTCGCCCGGGTCTTCTCGCAGGCGGCAATCTTGTCGAACGCGCCTTTCGCATCGGCCATGTACGTGTCGGACGATTGGTTCGAGGCCAGGAACTTCTTCAAGCGCTCTTCCTCCGCCACCTTGCGGCCCATCAGTGTCGGGTCGAGCAGGCCGGCCAGGCCGCCCACGCGTGCCTTGCGGCTGTTCTGGATGCCGAACAGTTCATCGCGCGCACGGCGTTTGTTTTCTTCGCTGCGTTCGCTCCAACTGCCGAGCGCAACTTCACCCCGGTTGAGCCGCTCCAGCAGGTACGGGTAGCCGATGTCGCGCAGGTATTCGAGTTCAGCGATCGTGTTCTGCCGATTCGTGCGCCCGGGATGGCCGGAAACGAACAGGAGTTCGCCATCTTTCGAGCCTTCCTTGCTCCACTTCAGGTAATGCTCGACCTTTGCCGGCTTGCCGTCCTCGTAAACGCGGAAGAAGCAGACGTCGAGATCGTAGCGAGGGTACTCGAAATTATCCGGATCGCCGCCGAAGAACGCGATCTGCTGTTCGGGGGCGAACGCAAGGCGGATGTCGGTGTACTTCTTGAACTCGTACAGGTGGTACTGCCCGCCGTTGTACAGCGTGACCACGTCGGCGCGGATGTTGTTTTTCTCGTCCGCCGCGCCCTTCTCGATTTCGGACATTTTCTTGCGACGGGCCGCAAACGCTTCCTCGGGCTTCATCTCCGGCTTCACTGCCCCTTCGACGTCCTTTGTCACGTCCGTGATCTTCTGCAGGACGTTGAGTTCCAGTCCCTTGCATTTGATCTCTTCTTCCGGTGTCTTCGCACGGAAGCCGTTCTTCAGGTAGTTGTTTTTTTCATCGCTGAGCTTCTGCAGGTCGTCGGCCCCGACGTGATGATTGGTCATCACCAGGCCATCGGGGGATACAAAAGAACCCGACCCACCCGAATTGAAGCGGATTGATGCCTTCTGCACATGGTCGAGCCATTGCGGGGTGAGGTCGACACCGTACTTCTTCTTGATCTGGGCCGTGGGTGGATTGTTGAACAGCCACATGCCTTCATCGCCATGCAGCGGGGATGCGTCAGACATGAACACTCCTGCCAGCACGACGCCGACGAGGGCCGTGCGTAACGTCATTGTCATGAGGAAAACTCCTTTGTTGGGCCGCGCGGGCCTTGTGTCTTATTGGTATAGGAGGCCGCGAACGACCGGCGAGGCGAACCGCTACGCCCCGACCAGGCGCATGCCGTGCCGGCCCATCGAAATGACGCGTACCAGAATTGCTACGACGGTGATGGCAAGAAAGATCAGCCCCTCGGGCGGGCCGAAGGCGACAAAGCCGAGAACGCCAACGAGGGCCACCTGTTCGGGCCTGCTGACACGGTCGAGCGTGATGCTCAACAGCG
>JBBQII010000115.1:0-8614 GCA_038324795.1 Gemmatales bacterium | reverse complement strand
TGCGCGTCGCGGCTTCACCATGAAACTCCGCCGCTCCCCAGTCCGATGAATGAAATTGTTACAACTCGTAAGATGCTGATTAGTAAGATGTTGCGCTGAGAATGCGGTTTCGCGTACTGGACAATCGACTTCATTTTCCGTTTTCTGGGAATAACAGAAGCTCCTTCGCATCTTGCTAGGGACGAACGAATTCACCGCGAACAGACGAACTGGGTTTTGCACCACGACTCGAACGCATTCGAAAAGGTGACCTTATGAAGAAGCTTCTGGCTGTAATGGCGATGTTTTCGCTGATCGGCGTCGGCTGCAGCACGCCGGCCAGCAGTGGCGGCAGCACGAAGACGGAAACGAAGTCCGAAACCAAGGTCGATGGCAAGGGTGCCACCACGACCACAAGCGAGACGAAGACCAAGGTCGACGTCAAGCCGGATATGAAGATGCCGGAGATCAAGGCTCCTGACATCAAAGCCCCGGATGTGAAGGTTCCCGAGATCAAGGCTCCTGAGATCAAGGCTCCTGAGATCAAGGCTCCGGAAGTCAAGGCTCCGGAAGTCAAGGCTCCGGAAGTCAAGTAGTACTCTGTGTTCCCCCTGTAAACGTACCAGTGTTCCCTCTGTTTCTCTGAAAGGTTTTTTCAATGAAGAAGCTCCTCACGATCTGCGTCCTCGGCATGTTCGCTATCGCCAGCATCGGCTGCAGCACCCCGGCCAGCAGCGCCGGCACCTCGAGCAAGGAAACCAAGTCCGAAACCAAGGTTGACGGCAAGGGTGCCACCTCGACCAAGGCCGAAACGAAGGAAGAGAAGAAGTAAGCTTCTTTTTCTGATCGAACTCGAAGGGCGTGCCATTCTCTGAATGGCACGCCCTTCGGTCGTTTCCACAGCGAGATCAATCATGAGGCGAGTTCTCAACAGTCTGCTGTTACTGGCATTATTCGGCCTTCTCGCTGGCTGCGGACCAGGCGGCGACAAGGGCAAGAACCGCGATCGCGACGTGCCGAAAGCAGCTGAGGCACCGGCGAAGTGAATTTTCCTGCCGTCTCCCCCTCCCCGCAGTGCCCGGCAGTTCCTATCATTTTCGTTTCCCGGAGGTGCCGCACATGGCGAAGAAATCGAAAGACGCGCGGTCGTACGTCAAGATGGTCAGCAGCGAGAGTGCTCACTGCTACTTCGTTCAGAAGAACCGCAACAATACCAAAAACCGCATTGAACTGCGGAAGTACGACCCGACCGTCCGTAAACACGTGTTGTACAAAGAAGGCAAGTAAGCCGCTTGCGGCTTCGCCATAGTGAGAGACACATGCATATTCGAATCAACGACCAGGTCGAAGTCCTCAGCGGCGACGACAAGGGCAAGCGCGGCAAGGTCGTCCGCATCGATCGCACGAGCAACAAAGTCGTCATCCAGGGCGTGGCCATGGTGTTTCGGCACATGAAGCCGAGCCGCCGCAATCAGGCTGGCGGCCGACTGGAAAAGGAAATGCCGATCGCCATTTCCAAAGTGGCTCTGATCGACCCGACCAGCGGCAAGCCGACCCGTGTCGGCGTTCGCTACCTGCCGGATGGCTCGAAAGAGCTGTACGCCAAGAAGAGCGGCGTGACCATCCGCAGCCTCACCAAGGCCAACCCCAAGTACGCGACCGCCAAGTAAAGGAACCACCGATGAAAAAAGGCATCCACCCCGAGTATCGCCCGGTGGTCTTCCTTGACGCCGCCGCTAGTTTCTCGTTCCTGACCAGATCCACGGTGAAGTCGAACCAGACGACCGTCTGGACCGACGGCCAGACGTACCCGCTGGTCCGCCTTGAAATTTCGAGCGCCTCGCACCCGTTCTTCACGGGCAAGATGAAGCTCATCGATGCCACCGGCCAGATCGAACGCTTCCGCAAGCGCTTCGGCCAAGCCTACAAAAAAGACGACAAGAAGCCGGCCGAAGCCGCGAAGTAATCATCGCATGGCGATCGTAGAGGGGATGAAGAAGAGTGGTAACACTCTTCTTCATCCCCTCTGTTCGTTTGTGAAGCCGCGACGGGCAGATCAAAACAAGTGAACCACGATTAAGCCGAATCAAACGAATATGAGCCAGGCAGATGTTGCCCTCTTCGTTCTTATTCGTTTGATTCGGCTTGTTCGTGGTTCACCTTCTTCATCCGTCCCCCGTGCAGGCCGTTGGCCGGCACGCTAAACGGGGTGTTGCTTCAACCGTTCATAGTCGCTGATCGTGTCGATGTCATCGAGAATGCGCGATGACTCGACCGCGATCTCGCACACCGCTTCCGGGTGCGAACGGAAGAATGTGTTCAGCCCCTGGTCGATCGGCACCTCGCGCAGACGTGCAACCCAGCCGCGCGGGATCAACGTCGGATGGCCACGCTTGCCGACGAAGGTCGGGATGACAATGCGGCCATCGCGCGATTCCAATAAACGACGCACCACGGCCGGGTCGAGTTGCGGATGATCGCCGGGGCACAGCAGCACGGCATCGAAGTCCGGCGCCCGCCGTTCTATCCACGCGAAGCCTGCTTCCAGTGTCGTCCGCATCTCCGGGGAGTCGGCTTCGAGCAGCAGGGATTCCGCGCCATGCTTGCGGCACAGCGGCACCAGTTCCGGCACGTGTGAACCGACCACGACCAGACGCTGTTCGGTGCCCGCGTCACGCAATCGGTCGAGAAGTGTGCCGAGCACGGTGCTGTCACCAAGAGGAAGCGACAACTTGGGCCGGCCGATCCGCCGACTGTGGCCTGCCGCCGGGATCAGGGCGATGGCGTTCACGTCGTCCCCAGATTGCGGCAGGCGATCAACTCCGCCACGATGCTGACGGCGATCTCCGGCACCGTCTGCGAGCCGATGTGGATTCCCAGCGGAGCATGCACGCGTTTCAGCGCTTCTTCGGGAATCCCCTTGGCGATCAGGTCTTCGTAGATCAGGCGGATCTTGCGCTTGCTGCCGATCATGCCGACGTACCCGGCGGGGGTCGTCGCCAGGTGGTACAGCGCTTCCTCATCGTGGTTGTGTCCGCGCGTGACGATCAGGCAGTAGAAGCCGCGATCGATGGCAGGCACCAGTTCCTTGAGCTTGTCGCCAATTTCGCCCACGATCAATTTCTTCGCGGCCGGGAAGCGTTCCTTCGAAACATACTTCTCGCGGTCGTCGAGTGCCCAGATGTCGAAACCCACTGTCGCCGCCAGCTCGGCCACCGCCTGGCCGACATGCCCGCCGCCGACCACCAACAGCGTGATGCGCGTTAGCGTCGGCAGGAAGGTATGCCCTTTCTGCACATATGGCTTGGGCCTGTCGGCCAGCCGCTTCAGGTGGGCCAGCACTTCCGAAGAAAGATTCTCCGCCGCCAGCTGGGCCAGCGGTTGCCCGGCCGAGTCGAAAAGATAACGGTTGCCGTTCGCCAGTGAAACAATTTCGGTACAGCCGGTCCCCGAGCGGATGCGCTCGGCGAGCAGACGGTAGTAGTCGCGGTCACGCTCGCGCACCGGTGCGGCCAGCATGGTCATGCGTCCGCCGCAGATCAGGCCGTCGTCCCAGCCGTAGTTGTCGTCGAGCGAGAAAGTCAGCACGGCCGGCAACGCATCAACATCGTTGGATGCGAGCAATGCCTGGCGTTTCACTTCGGCCTCGACGCAGCCGCCGCCCAGCGTGCCCGACTGCGACCCGTCGGCATGCACCAGCATCACCGACCCGGCCTTTTGCGGCGTCGAGCCGCGCGTCTCGATCACGCAGCAGTAGACGCAGCCGCGCTTGCTGTCAAAGGTGGCGAGCAATTCATCAAGGAGTTCCGGCATGAAGGAGATTAAAGCAGAGAAGAGTTTACGATTCGAGATTTTTCCCGAGTGGAACAAGGAACTGCAATCGAACAAGAATTACCACTGATGTTACGGATGGCACTGATTGCACGGATGAAGACAGAAGAGGTGCGATGCAGTTTCGCGGTTCTTATCCGTGTAATCCGTGTCATCCGTGTGATCGGTGTTGATTCTTCGTACGTCAGGGCAATGGAGGGCCACGCCGCAAGCGGCTGGTGTACAAATTTCCTTGAACATTTCTTTGGACGAGTCTTTTTCAATTGCCTTGGTCAGAATGTCCGATTATAGTTCGAGTGTACAGCCTGCCGATTGTCCGCACCCACCTGCCGAATTTCGCAAGAAGGATCCCCTGCCATGTTCACTTTTCAAGGGAAGAGCCAGCGTTTCTGCGATGGCGTCAGCCGTCGTAACTTTCTGAGCATCGGCGCCTTCGGTGCCGGGCTGACGCTTGCCGACGTGCTTCGCCTCCGCGCGGCCAACAACCGCCAGACGGGTGAAGTCGGCGAGATCAAGCCGACGCGCCAGAAGTCGGCCATCATGATCTACCTGCCCGGCGGTCCGTCGCACATGGACATGTACGACTTGAAGCCGGACGCACCGGCCGAGTTCCGCGGCGAGTTCAACCCGATCAAGACCAACGTCACCGGCGTGCAGATCAGCGAACATTTCCCCATGCAGGCACGCATGTGGGACAAGCTCTCGGTCATCCGTTCACTGATCTCGGTCGATGAACATTCCGACTCGAGTGTGATGACCGGCTTCAGCGAGAACACCAATCGGCAGATGCAGCATCCGTCGTTCGGCTCGGTCGTCTCGAAGGTCCGCACCGGCAACAACGACATCCCGCCGTTCGTCAGCCTGCGCGGCATGAGCATGGGCACCGAGCCCGGCTACCTGGGCATCGCCCATCGGCCGTTCACGCCTGAAGGCCCCGGCGTTGAGAACCTGAAGCTGCGAACCACGACCGACCGCCTCGACGAACGCAAGACCCTCCTGGGCGCGTTCGACAACGCCCGCCGTGACGTCGACACCGGCGGCACGATGAAGGGGATGGACGCGTTCACGGGCCGGGCATTCGACATGATCTCGTCGGGCAGTGTCCGCAAGGCACTCGACCTGACGAAGGAAGAACCGCGAACCCTCGACCGCTACAAAGGTCTGGAGCCATTCCTGCGGGCACGCCGGCTTGTCGAAGCGGGTGTCGGCTGCGTGACGCTGGCCTACGGCGGCTGGGACACGCACGAAAAGAACTTCATCCAGTTGAAGCGCCAGCTTCCGGAACTCGACCGCGGCATCGCCAGCCTGATTCAGGACCTGCACGATCGCGGCATGGAAGACGATGTCATCACCGTCTGCTGGGGCGAGTTCGGTCGTACGCCGAAGATCAACAGCAACATGGCGGGCCGCGATCACTGGTCGCCGGTCATGTCGGCGATGGTTGCCGGCGGCGGCTTGAAGATGGGCCAGGCGATCGGCACCAGCAGCGCCCGCGGCGAGTACCCGAAGGACCGCCCGTACAAGGTGCCCCACGTCCTGGCGACCATCTACCAGGCGATGGGCATCGACCCGGCAATGACCTTCCCGAACGGCTCGGGTCGACCGATGTACGTTCTGGAAGACCGGCAGCTCGTCAGCGAACTGCTGGGATAACGAAACGAACAGAGCCCGAGCGCCATCTGGGAATTCGTTCCTCGTTGGCGCTCGGGCTCTTTTCGTTTTTCATATCGACTTGTTCAACTTCTCCACCACATCGAAAACAAAAAACCAGCCACGGATCGACACGGATCAAACACGGATTCGGCCGGAATCCAGTTTGTCTTCCGGTTCCCTTCTTATCCGTGTTGCATCCGTGTTAATCCGTGTCAACGCCTTTGTTTGAACTGAATAATCACTTGTTCAACTTCTCGACCACTTCACCGATCGCCTTGCTGTCGTCCGCTGCCTTCACCGCGTTGTCGACATGGGCGATCTTGCCGTCCTTGCCGATGACGAACGTCCAGCGTGCTGCGCGGACGCCCTGCTTGATTTCGACCTGCTTGCCGTCCTTGTCGGTGGCCTTCGAGGTGCCGCCCTTGTTGACGGGCACGCCGAACTTCTTCGCCACGCTGCCGTCTTCGTCCGCGAGCAGCGTGAACGGCAGCTTGTGGAACGCCTTGAACATCGAATGGCCTTCGACGCTGTCGCCGCTGACACCGATCACTTCCACGCCCTTGTCGGTCAGCTTCTTGAAGTCGTCGCGGTACGCGCAGGCCTGCTTGGTGCAGCCGCCGGTGAAGTCGGCCGGGTAGAAGTAGATCACGACGACTTTCTTGCCGACCACGTCAGCCGACTTGAAAGTCTTGCCGTCGTCGCCCTTCGATTCGAAGCTGGGGGCCGGGTCGCCGACTTTCGTCTGCGCTTCCAGCGAGGGGGTCAACGCCAGCGTCAGGCTCAGCATCATCACGGTGCGCATGCGCGATACTCCAGAGAGGATTGGTACTTTCCGCGTCCCGATGTCGGACGCCGATGCGGGCTATTGTATTCAGCGAAGATGAATGACGATTTGCGCTTGTAATCCGCAGCGTTAAACCGCACTCTATTCCCCATGAATTCAGCCAACACCCCAATGCCCGTCGACGAGACGCCCGCTCATCAGCCGTACATCCCGGACAGCGAATCACCACCGGAACTCACTTGGCCCACACTGCTCGCGGGGACGCTGTTCGGCGTCGTCTTCGGGGCGTCATCGCTGTACCTGCTGTTGAAAGTCGGCATGACCGTGTCGGCCTCGGTGCCGATCGCGGTGCTGTCGATCACGCTGTTTCGAGTCTTCTCGAAGACCTTCGGCGTGCGACGCACCACCATCCTTGAAAACAACATCTCGCAGACGGCTGGCTCCGCGGGCGAGTCGATCGCCTTCGGCGTCGGCGTCACCATGCCGGCCCTGCGGTTGCTCGGCTTCGAGATGGACCCTGTGCGCGTGATGACCGTCTCGATCCTCGGCGGGTTGCTCGGCATCCTGATGATGATCCCGCTGCGTCGCGCGTTCATCGTCAAGCAACACGGCAAACTGAAGTACCCGGAAGGCACCGCCTGCGCCGAAGTGCTGATCGCCGGCGAAAAAGGCGGTGCCACGGCACGCATGGTCGTCGCCGGGTTCGGTGTGGCCGCGGCGTACACGTTTCTGATGAAGGCGTGCAAGCTCTGGTCGGCCGAGCCGGCGCGGGCGCTGTTCGCGAAGAACGCCGACGGCACGACCAGCGGCATCAAGGGCGGCGAAGTGGCGATTGAAGCCTCGCCCGAGTTGTTGGGTGTCGGCTTCCTGATCGGCCCGCGCGTCGCCTGCCTGATGCTTGGTGGAGCGCTGATCTCGTACCTGGTCCTCGCGCCGATGGTCGCCACGTTCGGCGAACATGCCAGCGAACCGGTCCGCCCGGCGGAATGGACGACGGACGAACACTTGCCCGACGACCCCGGCCTGATCCGCAACATGTCACCCGATGATCTGCGCAAGAAGTACCTGCGTTTCATCGGCGCGGGCGCTGTCGCCGCGGGCGGCATCATCAGCATGCTGCGGGCGCTGCCGTTGATCTTCGGTTCGATTGCCGGCGGTCTGCGCGACCTGCGCGCCTCGCGGGCTGCCGGCGGCGTGGTCGCCCGACGCACCGAGTCGGACATGCCGATGACCGTCGTGCTCTACGGCAGCATCGCGCTGGTGCTCATCATCACCGCGGTGCCGCAGTTGGGGCTGGGCTTCTCGCTGCAGGGGATTGCGGGGGCGCTGATGATCCTCTTGTTCGGCTTCCTGTTCGTCACGGTTTCATCCCGGTTGACGGGTGAAGTCGGTTCGTCGTCGAACCCGATCTCGGGCATGACGATCGCGACGCTGTTGCTCGTCTGCCTCATCTTCCTCGTTCTCGACAAGCGTGACGCCCCGGCCATGCTGACCGCGCTCACGGTGGCCGCCGTCGTATGTATCGCCTCGTCGAACGGCGGGACCACGTCGCAGGACTTGAAGACCGGCTTTCTCGTCGGTGCGACTCCGCGGAAGCAGCAGATTGCGATTCTGGTCGGTTCGCTGGTCTCGGCCGCGGCCATCGCGGGCACCATGCTGCTTCTGAACACCGTGCGGACGCATTACACGAAGAAGGACTTGCCGACCGTTGCACTGGTGGTGCCGGCCGACGCCCCGACGCAGACCGTGGGCCGGCCATACGCCAGCGACGAAACGGAGTACCGCATCGTGCATGTCCGCAAGGTCGATCTCGACAACCCGCGAGTGAAGCCGGGTCGCTATCTTGTGGATGCGTCGGGCATGGCCGTCTACCGGACTGATATGCCGGTCAACCAGAAAGAATCGACCATGGACGACGGCCGCAAGGCCCCCGAGCGCTTCAAGGCCCCGCAGCCGGAACTGTTCGCATCGATCATCGAAGGGATCCTGGGCGGCAAGCTCGAATGGGGGCTGATCATCATGGGCGTGCTGATCACAATCGCGCTGGAGCTGCTCGGCGTCTCGGCGTTGCCGGTCGCGGTGGGAATGTACCTGCCGATCAGTTCGACGATGCCGATCTTTGCCGGCGGACTGGTGCGCTGGCTGGCCGACAGGTGGACCGGCGTCGGAAAGACCGACGCGGAAAATGAGACCGGCCCTGGCGTGCTGCTCGCCAGCGGCTTCATCGCCGGCGGCACGCTGTGCGGGCTGATGATTTCGTTCTTCGCGCTGATGCCGGAGTTCAGCGAGAAACTGGCGTTCGGCCCGCGCTATCTGGAAAGTTGGGACGTCGATACCGATGTGAACCCGCGCATCGTCGCGGTCATC
>JBBQII010000114.1:0-8630 GCA_038324795.1 Gemmatales bacterium | reverse complement strand
ACGTCAACAACATGGAACAGATTCAGTCGATCATGGAGGCGGCCCAGCAGACCGATTCACCGGTCATCATCCAGGCCTCGCGCGGTGCCCGCGGCTATTCGCAGGACGCTTATCTTCGTCACCTGATGCTCGCGGCCGCGGAACTGTACCCGACCATCCCGATCGTCATGCATCAGGATCATGGCAATAGCGTCAAGACCTGCAAAAGCGCGATTGAACAGAACTTCACTTCCGTGATGATGGATGGCTCGCTGGCCGAGGACGGCAAGTCCCCCGCAAGCTACGAGTACAACGTCGAAGTGACCGCCGAAGTGGTCAAGCTGGCCCACCCGATGGGCGTGTCGGTCGAAGGCGAACTCGGCTGCCTGGGCTCGCTCGAAAGCGGCGAAGGCGAGCAGGAAGACGGCCACGGCGCGACCGGCAAGCTCGATCATAGCCAGTTGCTCACCGACCCGGCCCAGGCCGAGGACTTCGTGATGAAAACGAAGGTCGACGCGCTCGCGGTCGCCATCGGCACCAGCCATGGTGCCTACAAGTTCACCCGCAAGCCGGATGGCGCGGTGCTGGCGATGGACCGGATCATCGAGATCCACCGCCGGCTGCCGAACTGCCACATGGTGATGCACGGGTCGAGCAGCGTGCCGCAGGAACTGCAGGACATCATCAACAAGCACGGCGGCAAGATCAAGCAGACATGGGGTGTGCCGGTCGAAGAGATTCAGCTAGGCATCAAGCACGGCGTGCGCAAGATCAATGTGGACACCGACAACCGGCTGGCCATCACCGGGGCGATCCGCAAGGTGCTCTCGGAATCGCCGGAGAAGTTCGACCCGCGCGACTACATGAAGCCGGCCCGCGATGCCATGCGCGAAGTCTGCAAGGCGCGTATGATCCAGTTTGGCCAGGCCGGCAATGCCGGGAAGATCAAGCCGGTAACCTGCAAGGAATACGCGAAGGTTTACGGTTGAGTCGACTTCCCCCGCGGAGGAGGTAGAAGGTGGAACGCTGGGTCGTGTACGCCCTGGTGTCGATGGCCTTCGCGGGATTCACTTCAGTGATTGCCAAGCACGGTTTGGCCGGGATCACCGGCGAACTTGGCTTGGCGGTTCGCACCTGCTTTGTCAGTCTGTTCATCTTCCTTTTCGCGATCGTGGCCATCCGCCCCGGTGAATGGGGCGGGCTGACCGGCCACAACTACCTGTGGCTGGGTCTGTCCGGCGTGACCACCGCCGTATCCTGGGTGTTCTACTACAAGGCGTTGAAGCTCGGCGAAGTGTCAACCGTCGCGCTGATCGACAAGGGCAGCTTCGTCATCGCCGTGCTGCTGGCCTGGGCATTCCTGGGCGAACGGATCACCTTGCGGGTGGCGGTCGGCTGCCTGTTCATCCTGGTGGGATTGCTGATCGTTTCCCGCCGATGATCGACAATCGGGCGAATCTATGGAATAAATACGCCTCACGGGGATCATTCATCGGGTAAACTGTATCGCTGCACTGCGAGAATCACCCTGTGAGATCGACCATGCCGACGCTTCTGGACGCTCCGCCGCTGAATCCGGTCCACGAAATCTTCCATATCGATCGCATTCTCGAACCCGAGAACCCGCTGCCGCCCAAACGCCTGCACAAGGTAATGGCCGTGCTGCCCGCCTACAACGCGGAGCGCACGCTGGCCGCCACATTGGCCGACTTCCCGGAAGGCTGCGTTGACGAGATTCTGCTGGTCGACGACGGCAGCAAGGATCGCACCGTGCAGGTAGCCCGCGAGATGGGCCTGACGGTCATCGTCCACCCGAAGAACAAAGGCTACGGCGGCAACCAGAAGACCTGTTACCGCTACGCGCTCGATCAGGGTGCCGACATCGTGGTGATGATGCACCCCGACTACCAGTACGACCCGCGCGTCATCCCGCATGCGGTCGGGCTGATCGAACTGGGCATCTGCGATGTGGTCCTCGGCAGCCGGGTGCGGTCCCGGGCTGAAGCGCTGAAGTGCGGCATGCCGTGGTGGAAGTACGTCAGCAACCGGGCACTGACTTCGTTCGAAAATGTCGCGCTGGGCCAGAACCTCGGCGACTTCCACAGCGGCTTCCGCGTATACCGCCGCAACGTCCTCGAAACACTCCCTTGGGAACGCAACTCGGACGACTTCGTGTTCGACACGCAGTTCCTGGCACAGGCCGTCCACTTCGGCTTCCGGCTCGGCGACATCCCGGTGCCCGTGCGCTACTTCGACGAGGCCAGTAGCATCAACTTCAAACGCAGCACCGTCTACGGCATCCGTACCGTCAATACCATGGCCCGCTATTGGGCACACAAGATGTGGCTGTGGCGCACCAGCATGTTTCACCCGCTGACCGACGCGGAACGCGAGGCACGCAAGCAGGTGGTGTGAGCCACCGCGTTAGCGGCCGTCGCGACGGGACGCCGCGATCTGTGTGGGGTATGTTTTCGAACGAAGCAAAGCCCTGCATTTGATCCCGGTAGGGATCACAGCTACTCGACCCCGGGTCGCCGCTTCGGCGCACCCGGGGTCGAGTAGAGCATTCGTATCGACCCCGGCAGGGGTCGCAGCGAGAGATTCGTGGTTAATCGAAGTGACTGATTGCGGGTTCACCCACACCGATGCAGCGCTCTCATGGCGTCCACCTATCTCAGCCTGCACTACCACCTCATTTTTTCCACGAAGCGCCGTGAAGCAATCATCTCGCCTGAATGGATGTCGGAACTGCACAAATACATGGGCGGGACGATCGCCGGCCTCGGCGGATACTCACAGGGAGTCGGTGGCGTAACAGATCATGTCCATTTGCTGGCCGGCTTAAAGGCCACCCACTGTCTTGCCGACATCTTGCGAGAATTGAAGAAGGCATCGTCGGCTTGGGTGCGCGAGCAGATAGGACTCAAGACCTTCACGTGGCAGGAAGGCTACGCGGCATTCACGGTCAGCGCGCCCTCGTGCCCCGCGGTTGCGGACTATATTGCAAACCAGGCGAAGCACCATCAAACGCGATCGTCTCGCGACGAACTGCTGGAGATGCTGGCGAAGGCGGGAATCGACTACGATCCGCAGTATTTTGAATGAATTCTGTTCCCGGATCGTCGATGTCGTTGCACTCGATCACTAGCCAGTCGCTGCGACCCCTGCCGGGGTCGATGCACACGTTCTACATAACCCCGGGTGCGCCGAAGCGGCGACCCGGGGCTAATGGCTTTGATCCCTCCGGGATCAAGAACCGGCGCCGACATGACGTTGGAAGCCCCCGTCCCGTCGGGATGCACGCTAAACGTCCGCTTTCTCCGTCTTCACCCAGCAGCGCAACAACTCCGCGACGCTCCCAGCCGGGGCGATGCATGCGCGCGGGGTGTACGGCGCTTCGGCATCGAACACTTCGCTGACGGAGCCGATACAGGCTTCGCCAAGGTGGGGCACGAAGCCTTCGAGCCGCTGCCGGGCGCCGGCCAGATCGTCGGGGTTCAGCTTCAAATACGCATCGATGAACGGGCCGATCAGCCAGCCCCAGACTGTCCCCTGGTGATAGGCGGCATCGCGGCTGCGCAGATCGCCGAAGTAGCGGGACTTGTAGTCGGGATGGCCCGGTGCAAGTGACCGCAGGCCCACCGGCGAGAGCAGCCGCTTCTCCGAAACATCGACGACGGCCTGCCAGTGATTGCGATCGAGGACCGGGTACCGCAACGAGATGGCCAGCAGCTGGTTCGGCCGGCAGGCGGCATCATTGCCTGATTCGCCATCGACGACGTCGAACAGGAAGCCCTGCTCCGCATTCCAGAAGCGGGCGTTGAAACTGGTGTACACGCTGTCAGCCAACTGCTTGTACGGCGCGGCCGCCTTCTCGTCCTGCATTTCCCGCGTCCAGCTTTCCATCAGGCGCAGTGCGTTGTACCAGAGGGCATTGATCTCAACCGCCTTGCCGCGGCGGGGCGTGACCACCCAATCGCCGACCTTTGCATCCATCCACGTCAGTTGGTAGCCTTCCTGCCCCTGCTTCAGCAGGCCGTCCTTGGCGTCGACGCCGATGCCGAAGCGTGTGCCGCGAACATGATGTTCGACGACATCGCGTAGCCCGGGAATCAGCGAATGTAGAATGCCCGTGTCTTCCGTGTATTCCAGGTAGCGATCGAGGGCATGGAAGAACCAGAGTGTGGCATCGGCCGTGTGGTAGACGCCTTCGTTCTCGCCGTCGGGGAAGAAGTTGGGAATCAGGCCATCGCGGATGTAGCGGGCAAACGTACGCAGGATGCAGCCGGCCTCGTAATGCCGACCGGTGTTGAGGGCCAGCCCTTCCAGGCTGATCATGGTGTCCCGGCCCCAGTCGGTAAACCAGTGGTAGCCGGCAATCACGCTGCGCAGCTCGTAGCCCGATGCCTTGGCGCGTGCGGAATCCTCGAATCGGCCGGAAGGGGTGATGAGGAACTGGTCGGCGGCCAGCACCAGCTCGGCACCGACGGAGGTCGCGGCATTGGCGTCGCCCATCTCCAGCAGCCGATTGCGGCGATCGCGCTCAGCCTGGTGCGCCTGGTCGGGCGGCAGCGCCTGAACCGTCTCCCACGATTCGGTGGAAGCCATCAGCGTCACCGAACTGCCCTGCGACAGGTCGACGCGGAAGTAGCCCGGCGTCCACAGTTCACCGGTCGAGTCGTAGCCCCGGGACTCCTCGATGCGGTAGAGAATCTCGCGCATCGGCTGGCCTTCGATGGTGAAAGCCCGGTTCTGGCCGTTCAGCAGCAGGCGCAGCGGCGGCAGGTCGTTCCCTGCCGACAGTTCGCAAAGATTGTTGATGGCGGTCAGTGTATAAGTCTGCGAGATCGGCGTGCTGACAGCCGCATCATGCGAACGGAAGGCGACGGCCGGGCGCAGTTTCAGCCGCAGCGTTCCTTCACCCTTCACCAGCCGATAGTTGATGTAGACCGTGTTGAGCCGATGCGCAAGCAGGATGCGCTTTTCAAAGGCAATACCGTCAATCTCGTAACGCCAGACGGGTAAGCCGGCTTCCAGGCGGAACTCGGTCAGACACGAGACATCTTCCAGTTCCAGCCGGCCGCCCGCCCACTCCTGACCGCCGAAGCGCACTATCCGGCCGTCAGGCAAACGCACTTTCTCCGAGAGATGATTGAACATCATCATGCGCCCGAACGGCGATGGCAGTGCCGCGATCAACAGGCCGTGGTAACGTCGGGTCGGCACGCCCGCCACGGTGCCGGAGGCGTAGCCGCCCAGCCCGTTGGTGACGAGCCATTCGCGCGTCAGCAGCGGTTCAGCTGCATCGCTGCCGATCGGCACCGGTGCCATGCGGCGCACCAACTGATCCATGTTGTAGTGGCGCTGTTTCATATCGATTCCTTTTCGATTCACCGTTCCCTGGCGGTCACGGCTCGTTGAGCAACAACGCAACGGGGGCATCGCGAAGAACTTCGTTCAGTAGCAGTGTCGTCCCCGTCAGGGCCGCACCGGTCAGTGCATTCTTCCATGTCGTGCCGGCCGGCAACTCCGGGATCCGCACGGCGGCATCGCCCCAGACATCCCCCAGCGGCAGACCGGTGGGATTCAAACTCGTCGGCAGCCGCGGCACGATCGTGACCGCGCTGACGCCGTCTTTTTGCCGCAGAAACGCGAACAGGTGCTCGCGATGCGTTTCGGTGACTTCCAGCGGAACGTAAGTCCCGTCGGCGAACAGCCCGGGGTGCGCCTGCCGCAACCGCAATGCCCGAGACGTGACGAACAACTTGATTCGGCCGTCGTTCATCGATTTCAGCATCGCGCCCATATCCGGCGATTCGTCAATCTCCGCCAGCATCTGCTGCCGTTTCGCGTAATCGACCGGCCGGCGGTTATCCGGATCGACGAGGCTGAAGTCCCACAGCTCAGTGCCCTGGTAAATGTCCGGCACGCCCGGGGCGGTAATCTTCACCAGTTGCTGGGACAGCGAATTCACCATGCCGAAATGGCTGACGCGCATGCTGAAGCGGCGGATGTCGTTCACGAACTCGCGATTGCCCGATGGATCGAGGATCAGGCCAATGTACGAGTGGATCGCATCGTTGTACGGCTCATTCGGGTTGATCCAGGTCGTGTGCACCTTCGCTTCGTTCATCGCCTTGAGCATGTAGTCCTTAATGCGCCTGATGAATTCATCGTACTCTTCCGGCGCGCACGGCTCGAGCGGCCAGGCGCCGATCAGCGTCTGGTACAGGAAGTATTCCTCGTTCGGCCCGGGCACGGGTTCATCGTCCACGGCGATGCGATGACGGGCATTCAGCTTCGACCAGCGGATCAGGCAGCGGTGCCATTCGCCGGGCTTCTCCGACAGCACATTCAGCCGGGCACGCACGTCCTCACTGCGTTTGGTGTCATGCGTCGATGATGCCGACAGTGCATACGGGTACCGTTGCTGGCGGTACTGGAACACGCGATGAACGGCCTCAGGCGTGAATCCGAAGCGGATCGGTTCGCCGCCCACTTCGTTCAACGACAGCAGCCGGTTGAAGATGTAGAAGGCGGTATCCTCGACCCCCTTCGCGTTCACGGGCGACGTCACCTGCTGGAACTTGCCGACGAACCGCCGCTGCTCGGCCCGATCGGCCTCCGTGAACGAATCGGGGTACTTCAACAACAGCATATCGCGCACAAACCGGAAGACGCTGCGGTTGATGGTCGGATTGCGCTTGATCGCCCGGCGGACGGCCAGTTCGACGTAGCGCTGGTCGGTCTCCTGCACCGTGTCCACGATGTACGATCGGTACACGGGGAAGCAGGCGACGATCTGCCGCAGAGCGAAGCGCAGGCTGTTCTGCGTGAAGTCCCGCGACTTGCGGTCCTTCTGCGCAATGCGATCGAGTTGCCGGCCGAGCATATGCAGTTCGCTCGAAAGCGCATCGCGAAGCACCAGGTACTTCTTCTGGTAGACCATCTCATCGAAGCGCGTGCTGTCCCCGATCCAGTCGCGGTACAGCTTCGTCATCGGCAGTTCGCCCGATGAATCGACAAACAGCCCGTTGACCACATTCAGGAAATCGTAACCGCTCGTGCCATGGCATAGCCAGTCGTCGGGAAGATCCTCGGCCCCGGCCAGAATCTTCTCGACGACGACGTACAACGGCCGTGCATGGTCCTGCTTCACAAAAGTATCGATGCGGGCGAGGAGTTCGGGTTCCACGTCGGCCCACTCGCCTCGCTCGTAGGCCGCCTCCGCATCGAATGCCTCGCGAGCGCAGGCCGCGAGATAAGCCGACTGCAGCCGTTCCAGGTACTGCTTCGGGTCGAACAGGCCGTCGGGATGATCGATGCGCAGGCCATCGATGCGGTCATGGCTCAGGAGCCACATGATCATTTCATGGCTGGCGGCGAAGACGTCCGGCTTCTCCATGTTCAGCGCGGCCAATTCATTGATGTCGAAGAACCGGCGGTAGTTGATTTCGTCGGACGCGACGCGCCAGTAGGCCAGCCGATAGGCCTGTTCGTTCAGCAACCGATCGAGGTGGTTGAAGCTGGCCGGGTCGCCGAGGGTGCCGTTGAAGACATCGAGCGTTCGGCCGATGCGATGGCGGATCTCGGCATTCTCTTCGGTCAGGCGCGCCAGCCGGCGTTTGACCACTTCTTTCTCGCGGTGTCGCTCATCCCGGCGGGCGGGGTCTTTCTCACCCCGGGGCGGCAAGTGCGAGATCGATGTCAGGATGCTTTTGAACTCATCGAGAGCCGGGGTGTCACCCAGCGTCTTTTCCAGTTCGTCAATCTCGAACGACAGGATATCGGCATAGGTGCGCGGCGCGACGGGAAACCGCGAATCGTAGTAGTGGATCGTGAACGCCCCGCCGTCGTAAGCGATGCGCAACTGCCCCTCTTCAAGAACCTTCCCGTACAAGTCACCCAGCACGGGCAGCAGCACCTGGTTGAGCATCTCGGGTCGGGTGGCGTCTTCCCAGGCGATGTCGAAATGACCAGCAAACGGAGAGGCGGGGCCGTTCTCCAGCACGTCGTTCCACCAGGCGTTGCCGTTGCCGGCGATGCCCATGTGGTTGGGCACCATGTCGAAAATCTGGCCCAGGCCGCAGGCGTGAAGGTCGTTGATGAACGTGTCATAGTCTTCGCTGCTGCCGATTTCGGCATTCAGCGAACGGTGGTTGGTGATGTCGTACCCGTGCTGACTGCCAGGGCGCGCCTGCAGATAGGGCGAGGCATAACAGTGCGAGACGCCCAGCGACTGCAGGTACGGAACGATCGCCGACGCATCGTGGAAGCGGAACCCGGCATGGAACTGCAGGCGATAGGTGGCTTCCGGCAGGGGCCGACGCTCAGCCAGTCGGGACTGCAGTTTCGCGAAAAGTTCGTCAGCGGAGCACATCGGCGGTCGCCTCCGCGGGCCGGGGCCGGGCGATCAACAGCACCGTGGCCTGGCCGGGCAACCGCCAGTTGTCGGTCGATTCAGGCGGAAAGGTCCCCAGACCCCCGTAGTGCGGATCCTCACTCGACCAGACTGTCTGCCAGGCGCAATCTTCAGGCGGAGCCAGCAGCGGTTCCGGCGCGGGGTCCAAGTGCAGGTCGCGGCCCAGGTTGACCAGCAGCAGCCGATCGCCGTGCGCCCCGCCGAAGTAGCGCAGCAGAAAAGCTTCAGG
>JBBQII010000113.1:0-8636 GCA_038324795.1 Gemmatales bacterium | reverse complement strand
TCGAGGGCGATGCCGCGTACTGCCTGCGGCCGGCCTTCGCAGTGCACCAGTGCCAATTGAACGGTGCGTACCCATTCCAGCAGTGTGCCTGTCGAATCGCCCGGTGTCTTGTCGTGCAGTCGCTCAAAAATGATGTCGGTGAAGTCGTTCGCCTTGCCGATCTTGCACAGCGCCACGATCGCTTCATGCGCGACGCGGTCATCGGCACCGCCGACGAGCGCTGTCGCCCACTTCTTGGGATCGATCCGCTGCAGCACCAACCGGGCTGCCGTGCGCAGGAATCGGTCATCGCTTGCCAGCAGCGGCGTCAGATCGCTGACGGCCACTTCATGCCCCAGGCGGATCGCCGCTTCGCAGGCCCGCCGGCGCACGAACGGATCGGCATGCCGCATCGACTCCGCGATCGCCTTGGCGGCACCGCTCCCTTCCGTCAGCCCAAACAGATACACGGCCCGCGCGCTTTGCTCGGCCTGGGTCTTCGGCAGGCGCAGCACGTCGGCGGGCAACGCTTCGCCGTCCTGCCGCAGCTTGCTCCACGCCGCCAGCGGCTGTTCGTTCTCGGTCAGTTCCTCCGCCTTCGCACCGTCATGCACGATGCGATGCACGCTTCCCTGCGTGCCACGGCCGCCCAGAGCGAAGTAGAGCGCGCCATCCGGTCCGACGACACAGTCACTGACCGGCATCGGCGTGCCGGAACAGAACTTCTCGAACGTCGCCTTGTAGCTCGCACCACTGCGTTCGGGGAAACAGACCCAGATGGTGCCGATCGACCAGTCGCACGTGAAGATGGCCCCGCGGTACTTGGCCGGAAACGCGGCATGGTCGTAGCATTCCACGCCGGTCGGCGAGCCGCGCCCGGTTTCCACCAGCGGCGGCAGGCTGTCGAGATAGTCGTTCGGCGTGTTGGCCGCCCCGGTCCGCCAGACAAAGTCCGCCCCTGGCGGGCAATGGCTGATCCGCACATGCCGGTACCACGGCAGGCCGAGATCCCATTCCATGTCAGAATCGAACGTGAACAGTTCCCCGGCCGGGTTGAAGGCCGCGTCGAACTGATTGCGGAATCCTGCCGCCACCAGCGACGGATTGCCACCATCGAGGTCAACTCGCCAGATTGTCCCGCCCGGGGCAAGGCGGTTAGCGGCATGGCCGTTGGCATCGTTCAGGCGCGGCAGCAGGACATCTTCGGTCGTACCGGGCTTGTTCTGGTCCGGCCCTTCCAGGCCTGTCGGCCAGCGAGTCAGCGGCGAGCGCTCGGCCACCTTGCCCACGTCCGCCCAGGCGTGATTGCCGATCACCACGTACAACTTGTCGTCCGGCCCGTGGATCACCGCGTGCGGCCCATGTTCGCCCATGCTGCCTTTGAACTTCATCAACTGCTCGGCCAGATCGAATTTTTCCGACCCCTTCGACGCCGTGCAGCGGTACAGCCCGACCCCCTTCGGCCCGTCGCCGACGAGGTAAAGCGAGTTGTGCGCCCAGCACATTCCCTGGCAATTCGTCACGCGGTCGCAGACGATGTCGAGCTTGCCGTCGTTCCACAGCAGCACCGGCCCGCGTTCCTGCGAGACCAGCAGCCGACCCTTCGCGTCGAAACACATGTTGACGATCGAGAGGGCGAACTTGCCGGCCGTGACGCCTTCGATCATCGTCCCCGCGGGAATGACCGGCTCGACACGAAATCCATCCGGCACTGTAAACCGAGGCTTCTCGGCCTTGCGCGGCGGCTGAGCGTGAACAGCGGCAGCGGCAGTTAACAGGCCGATCAGGCCAAGGAACGTGCGAATGAACATGGCGGGAATCCTCCGTTTTTCGTGATCGGCGGATATTGTAGCGGGCAGGCGGGAGAAAATGGCGGAACAATCTCGGCTTGTACGAACACGGCGGAAGTTCATAGAATCTCAGCGAACCGATGCGGTGCGGACTCTGTCCCTTTCACATCGGCGAATCGGGCCGTAGCGCAGTTTGGCTAGCGCGCCTGAATGGGGTTCAGGAGGTCGGAGGTTCAAATCCTCTCGGCCCGATTCTTGAGAGGCGGGGTGATTTCACCCCGCCTCTTCTATTACCGCCCGCGGCTTCGGCGTTGGCAGCGGCGGAAAGCCGAGCCGGGCGGCAGCGGCGGGGTCGATCATTCGCAACATCTGTGGAATATCGAAGGTGGATTCGTTCCGGTGCCACAGCCGTTCCAGCATAGAAACACATTCGGGATGCCGAATCGCCCGAGGATGAACTTGTTCGATAAAGTCGAGGCCACAATCATCATGGATCGAACGCAGCATGGCCTCACGCGCTTTTGCGTTTGCAGGAGCGATGAACGTCAGAGTCACCGCCGCCAGGAATGCACGGTTTGGGGCGTCTGAATCCACATCTCGTTCGAGGGTCGGTACGGCCTGAAGTGCGGCAGGGCCCATTGCGCGCAGCGCGTCGTTGATCCCATAGAGCGTTGCTGAATCGTCTTCGCCGGGAACTGCAACGATATCCGGTACCAGCGGTGCCGCCATGGGTCCGATCGATTCGATCAGCAGCAGAGCCGCATAGTGATCTGCCGTGGCTGTGCGGAGAATGCTTCGAAGCCTGGTAAGAATCGCGGGGCGGTTGTCATAGTTCAGATTACCTTGCTGCTGCGGGACATCGCAATGCCAGCGAACCGCCAGCAGGTTCAATTCGGAGATATTCCAGTCTTCGGGAGGTCGCTTGGCCGCGTTCAGGAGAAGCTCACGCGCCCGGGGAACCTTGCGAAGTTGCTTGATGACAGTGAGCAAAGAACTCATTTCGGTGAGTTGAAGCGTGGCGCGAACATCCCAACGTTGCAGGTCGATCGGTTTACCTTCCTCGAGCGGATCTCGGCCGCGAAGGACGCTCGCCGCATACTCCCCTACGCGAAAATTGTCCGCATGAGCGGCGATGTCTTCGAGGACTGGACGTACTTCCGACAGAAACTCATTCCGATCGATCTTAAGAAGAAAGTCCGCAGCATTTACCCGCTCCCAAAGCTCTTCGACGTACAAGTTGTCCCGAAAAAAGGGAATCAACGACCGATTGACATTGTTTGCCATCTGCGGATTGAGGAGATGGGGGTACGGAAAACGATCGACGAGTTGCAACAGATGCTGTTCACCAAAGGAACCATGCCGGCTGTAGAGATCGAAGAGAAATCTGTACAGATCAGGTTCAAACTCGTTGATCAGTTCTTCACGGAGATCATGAAAGGCCCACCGAGTCGTCGGCCCAAAGCGATCAAGCATCTTCCTGGCAGGTTCCAGTTTTGCGTACTTGACCAACACTTGCACGGCCGCACGGCGTGAACTCTCCGACGTATCGAGCGCGACCGAACCAACGGCTCGAATCATCGTTGAACGAAGTTCATCGTTTTGTTCCATCTGCAAGGCCCGCAGCAGTTCTGGCAGAGCCGCCCGACCCGCGGCTTGCAGTCGCGTCAAACGTTCGGCCGCGTCTTGGCGACGCTTCGGATCCAAGTCCCGCAAAGTGGCCTGCCAAACGGGCAAGGTTGCTTTGTCATCCGCATCGAGATGTGCCAACGTCCACGCGGCTGTAATTCGGACTGCGTCCGAGCGATGCTTCAGCAGTTGTCGCACGGCGGGGATCGCATCAAGTACTTCTGTTTCGAGAGAAGCTATGTCGTCCAAGCACTGTTCGATCACATCCGGATCGTCGCTTCCGAGCTTTGCGATCAATTCCGGCAACAGTGTGACCGGAACCCGGCCCCAACCGACAAAATTCGGCGATCGTTCGGTCCGCGGAGCAAACGCTAACACAGGGCTGATGCGGATTCGCCAGATGCGGCCCTCCGTCCGCGCAGGGTGGAACCGAAACGCCGTCTCCCAATACGGTTGATTGCCGACCGCCATCGCGGGAATGACTACGGCTCGCTCCCGCATCAATTCGCGAATGGCCAATTGAAGTTCAGACACACTGCCGCTGAACAAGCGGCTGGCCAAGTGCAATGGCTGGATCAAATACTCAGTCCCGAGTTCTTTGGGCGTTTCGAGTCTTCGTGCATCGATATGATTGGATGAAATCAGTCGATACCAACTGTGCCCGGTGCAGACACAAGCATCCGCCTGATCTCCAAAGAAGATGGCCTCCGTGCCGCGGCAAGCCCATTTCTCAAATCCCCGGGCGGGACAGGAATGCACCAAAGTCGCGGGCAGTTCGCGACCCTTGATCTGCTCCACTCGTTCCCAGCGGACGGTCCCCCATCTCCCAACCATCGTCACGTTGCTGATCCGGTATCGCGCAATATCCGTTACACCGATGACGATGCAGCCAAGGTGCCGGGCCGCAATATCGATGCTTGACTTCATGGACTGGCCACTGTTGCCGAGTACCATCGAGCCCATTTTTGCCGCGACCTTTGGCCCTTCGACAACCGTATCCGGCGTCTGGGCCGACGCGGTTGGGGCAACGATCAGCAACAATGCAAGGTGGTAATAGCGCATGGGTGAATCTTCCTGATGGAGCCACGAAGGGAACTCTCACTCAGAACACGCGCACCGCTGAATCGTTGGCGGCTTCCGCATCTTCAATTCCGCTCCGCCTCGTCGCGCATACTGAGCAGATGCATTTGGCCGAACGGATTGTGCATCACGCTGCCGGCAAGTTCGGTGGGGCTGTCGCGGAAGGCGACGCGGTAGCGGAATGCTTTGAGGTCGGCGAGGATGTGGCCGTCGTCGATCGGCTTGTCGCTGTTGCAGACGTAGCGGATGACGTCGACCGGGTCGAAATGGCCCGCGTCGGCGTCGGCACGCTTCATCACGATCTCGCGCAGGCCCAGGATGTGCATGCCCGTTGTGTAGACATCGACCTTCGACGCGACGATGGCGACATAGGCGAAGCTCAGCGCGTCGGCACTGCCGTCGTCGGACATCGCCAGCCATTGTTCCGCCCCGTGGGCGACGCCGCTGTTGTCGATGAACACACCCGCGCCGCCGGCCTGGATCACCGCGGCGGCTGCCCGCATCATCGTGAGGGCGGCCGGCAGCGATCCGCCCGGACCGCTGAGGATGAAGTTCACCTTGTAGTTGTCGGCGACGGCGAGTTCCGCGGGCGTGGCCTTGTTTCGGCACGACGATCGAAAGATCCGCGCGAACTCCGTGTCGGGCTTCATCGCGCCGAACTCGATCACAGTGCCGTCCGGCATGTGCATGCCGTCTTTGGACATACGGTACCCGGCCGGCAATTGGGAACTGAAGTCCTGCGGGCCTGTCCACTGACCGGGGATGCGAAGATTGATGATGACGGGCGATTGCTCGGTCATGGGTGAACTCATGGAGAAAGTGCCTGTCGTCACTGCTTCGCGGGGATCTCCAGCTTGCAGCAGCCCAAGTCGATGCGATCAATGGCGACGGAGCCGTCCACTTGAAGGACGCCTTCCTTCAGCGAGTAGTAAACGAACCGACCCTGTTTCTGGCTGAGCACCAGGCCGGAGTGTTTCAGCACCGTCAGATGATGGGAGACGTTGACGACGGGCGTCTTGAGCATTTGGCCGATCTCGGTGACGTTCTTGGGACCATCGCTGAGAAAGCGGACGATCTTCAGGCGTTCCGGAGCGGCCAGGGCGCCCAGCAGTTCGGCACAGCGGACGGGTTGCAGCGGGTCGTTCATGCGCGCACTCGTGACGTGTTTGTTGCGGGCATGGTAGCATTCAAGGACATGAATTGCCAGTGGAACGACAAACCGAACGAGCCGCGAACGTGAGGAAGCGGGGGGAGTTTACCCCTCTCCTTCACGGTCACGGCTCGTTGTCATCACACCGCCATCAACTTATCGTCGTGGCGGGTGCTGGGTCGTGATGTCTCGTCCGCGAAAGCGGAGTTGCCCTCGAGTACATCTTTCAGCCGCTGACGCGCGACGTGCAGCCGGCGCTTGATGGTGCCGACTGGCGTCTCGAATTCACGGCTCATCTGCTTCAGGCTGCGGCCATGCAGGTAGAACGCTTCCAGCGTCCGCCGGTCGAGTTCCTTCAGCCGCTTCAGGCCGGCGTGCAACTCGACCTTCGCCTCGCGGCGTTCAACCTCGTCCAGCGGGCCGATTCCCCGGGCGGGAACGGCGTCGAAGAACTCGGCCTCGGCCGGGCGGACCGGACCGCGCCGGCTCAGGCGGTTGATGGCCATGCGCGCGGTGATCTGGCGCAGCCAGCCGGCGAAGCAGCGCGGGTCGCGCAGCTGCGGCAGCTTCTTCATGCCGTGCACGAAGACTTCCTGCGCCAGTTCCTCGGCCTCGACCGGGTCGTGCACGCGAGTCAGCGCCATGGCGTAGACGCTTCCCTGGAATCGCTTGACCAGTTCGCCGTACGCGGCCTTGTCGCCCAGCTTGGCCCGATCAACCAGGATCGTGATTTCATCCCATGACATAACGCACTCTTCCCTGTTCGGGGCTTGCGGTATCGGGCGCGGGCACGACGAAACGTCGCTGCCGGCACTCAGCCGATACACGTTGATAAATGAAGACCCATGATGCCGTCAGTTGCGAACAGGCCGAACGACGACGCGCAAACGCGAATCGCCGGGTTTTTCAGCCGTGTTCAGCAGGGGACAGCAAACGCTCAGGTTGTTCGGACTCGGGTACACGCTGCACTGCGATCGGACCGGCGCACTCGCGTGCCCGGCATGTTGGAACGATCGAATTCAGTGCAACCTGCTGGCCGAGTTACTTACCGCTGGAACCGGCGGAACCCAGACCGTACCGGGGTCGATACCCGGCTAGGCCGTTGGCCGCGTCATCAATGCAGGCTGTCGATTGGCAATCGAGCCTGGCATCATCGCGATGCGCGGTAAACGGATCGGCTGATGTTCCGCATGTCGCGGAAGCGCCCGAGCGCCCCGCATCTCTTGCCGGTTTGACCGGTTTCGAGGTAGCCGCCAATAAGGCGGCATAACTCGAACTCGGTTCCGATTGGGGATGCAAGGCCGGCGACACAAGTCGCCATGGGTGGAACAGGACCACCGGCGGCATCCCCATTCGATTACCGGACAGATCGACGCGGGCCTGCTTGACCGTCGTAACGGTGCGCAGGATCGTCAGGTTGTCCAGGTTAATCGTGGTCATGGGTATCCTCCGGCGATTGAGTAATGGGGCAGGCGCACTGGCCCGCCATGATAAAATCCGGATCAAATCGACTGCTCGAATGACCTCAAACAAACACAAAGTTAGGGGTTAAACACGTTGCCTTACCCGACGGCGGGTCTTCCTACACTATTAGACGACTTTCGATCCATGTCATTCCCGGAATTCAGTCGAATTCATCGAAAATGCACGGACGCCTGTCGGGGTGTATGGCTTCAGACAGCCGTTCCCGGGAGAAGGTTCGCGAGGTTCGCGATATTTTTTGCCGTTGGCTTTTCTCGGTCGGCCGGGTATCACTCAACGCCCCATGAAGCCCATCTTCCGAACGGGTTGTCACTGCGTTAAAGAAATACATGGTATTAAGTTACGATGAAACTGCTTGCCATGCCGTTGCCGCGTTCGCTGGAACAACTGCCGCGGGTCACCGCCCGGCAGGCGCTGGTCCTCGCCGTTGCCATGGGGCTGGCGTTACGGTTATACCACTTTTTCCGCCTGCCCAGCGTCTGGCACGACGAGGCCGTGGTGCTGCTTTCTGCCATTCATTTGAACTTCTACCAACTGCTGGGGCCGTTGATCCATCATGAAGCCGCTCCGCCGCTGTTCATGATGATCGAACGGGTGATGTTCCTGACCTTCGGCGACACTCTGTACGTGTTCCGCGTGTTGCCCCTGGCGGCCAGTTGCCTGAGCTTGTGTCTGCTGGCGTCGATCGCCTGGCAGTTGCTGCCACGGCCCGCGGCCGTTCTGGCGACCGCGTTGTTTGCCGTCTCCGACCGATTGCTGTACCACGCAATCGAAGCGAAGCCGTACGCCCTCGACGTGCTGTTCGCAACCGCACTGATCTGGCTCGAACTGAAGTCCCGCGGCTGGTCGCTGCGCCGCCGATGCCTGACCGCGCTGGCGTTCTTCCCCGTCGCGCTGTGGCTGTCGTTCCCCGCATGCTTCATGCTGGGCGGCTGGTTCCTGGCACAGGTGCCGATGCTGCTGCGCAACCGTTCCCGGGGCGACTGGATTGCCGCGATCACGCTGGCCGTTGCCGTGGCCGGGTCGTTCCTGGTGCTGCTCACGGGGCCGATCGCGGCACAGCGTGACGCGTCGATGGAATCGTGCTGGCATGACGGCTTCCCCGATTGGTCCAGGGTGTGGACCGTGCCGATCTGGGCGACGGTCTCGACCTTCAACATTCTGGGCTACTGCGTCCATCCGCAAGGCTGGTTGCTTGCGGGCTTCGTCATCGTCGGCAGCATCTGGATGCAGCGAACCCACGGCCCGCTGTTGCTGACGCTGATGCTGGCTCCGTGGGCATTGAACTTCGTCGCGGCCCTGGCGGGCAAGTACCCGTACAGCGGGCAGCGTGTTCTCGTCTACATGACGCCGGCCGTCGTGCTGCTGACGGCCGCGGGCGTTCCGCCGGTAGTCGCCTGGTGTCGACGGCACGCGCCCGCGGCACTGCTCATCGTCTTGTTCACGCTGGCACTGCCGTTTGTCAACACCGCGCGTCGCACCGTTGAACAGTGGAATCGGCCCAACGCCAACGAGGCCAACGCCCTGGT
>JBBQII010000112.1:0-8656 GCA_038324795.1 Gemmatales bacterium | reverse complement strand
GTGCACCTGTTCGAAGTCCCGAAGCTTCCAATTACCTGCCGACGATCACTGCGGCCGGGTTGTTCTCATTCTCATTCTTGATGAGGACGACCTGCACCATAATGAGGAAAACCCAAACGCCGGCGATGATCAGCGTGATGCGCGTAAACGCATCGCCCGCACGCGAGCCGAAGGCGCTCGAGCCGCCGGCTCCGCCGAAGGCTCCGGCCAAGCCGCCGCCCTTGCCGCGCTGGATCAGCACGATCAGCATCAGTACCAACGCCAGCAAAATGATGATGACGTTGAGAGTCGAAATATACCAGGCCACGCCTAAGAGTGCCACGAGCGCATCCCCCGGTTCGGAAGTTTCGTAAGGCGGCTAGTATAGGAACCGGAACCGATTCGAGCAACCGCGCGTTGGCAACGCCGCGAGCGGCTCAGCGCACCGCGTTGATGATCGCCAGGAACGAATCGGCCTTCAGGCTGGCCCCGCCCACAAGGGCCCCGTCGACGTCCGGTTGCTTCAGGATCTCGGCTGCGTTGTCCGGTTTCACGCTGCCGCCGTACTGAATAAGGACTTTCGCGGCCGATTCCTCGCCATAAAGTTTTCCGAAATGCCCGCGGATGAACGCATGGGCATCCTGCGCCTGCTGGGGCGTCGCCACTTTGCCGGTGCCGATGGCCCAGACCGGCTCATAGGCGATCGTCAGTTTGCCGATCAGGCTCTTCGACAACAGCGACAGGCCCGCATCGAGCTGAAACGCCAACACGTCCTCGGTCTCTTTGGCTTCGCGTTCCACCAGCGTCTCGCCGATGCAGAAGATCACACCCAGGCCGGATTTCAGCGCGGCCTTCACGTTCAGGTTCAGAATGCGCTCTGCCTCGCCCAACCCGTGCCGGCGTTCGCTGTGGCCGATGATGACGAATTCGCAGCCGGCCTCGAGCAGCATCCGCGGGGCAACATCGCCCGTATAGGCCCCTTCAGACGAGTAATGGCAGTTCTGCGCACCCAGGTAAACCTTGCTGCCCTTCAGCACCTCGGCCACGGGCAGCAGCCACGGAAACGGCGGGCAGACCGCCACGACCACCGCACTGTCGGCCACGCCTTTCGCCACGCTGGCGGCCAGTTCCTTCGCCCCCGGCAGCGAGGTGTACATCTTCCAGTTGCCGGCAATGAATTTCTTGCGCATCGGGGGGTTCTCGTTCAGATTCTCGTTCCCATCACTTCCACCAGTTTACGAATCCGCACCATCAGCGACGCGAACGCGTCGGGCAGCAGCGCCTGCGGGCCATCGGAGAGGGCCTTCTCGGGGCAGTCGTGCACTTCGATATGCACACCATCCGCACCGGCGGCGACGGACGCCAATGCCATCGCCGGAATCAGGTCGCGGCGACCGGTCGCATGGCTGGGATCGACGATGATCGGCAGGTGGCTGAGACCCTTCACGTTCGGCACCGCGCTCAGGTCGAGCATATTGCGCGTCGAATCCTCGAAGCTGCGCACACCGCGTTCGCACAGCACCACTTGGCTGTTGCCTTCCGCCAGCAGGTACTCGGCCGACATCAGCAGGTCTTTCACGGTCGCACTCATGCCGCGCTTCAGCAGTACCGGCTTGCGCGTCTGGCCGATCTCCTTGAGCAGGTCGAAGTTCTGCATGTTGCGGGCACCGACCTGGAACATGTCGGCCCATTGCTCGACGAGAGCCACCTGCCGCGGGTCCATCACCTCGGTGACGACCGGCATGTCGTGGGCATCGCCGACTTCACGCAGAATCTCGAGCCCCTGCTGGCCCAGCCCCTGAAAGCTGTACGGACTGGTGCGCGGCTTGAACGCCCCGCCGCGCAGGATGTCCGCCCCGGCAGCTTTGACCGCTTTCGCGATCGCGTCCAGCCCCTGCTTGCTCTCGACCGCGCAGGGCCCCGCAATCATCGCGAAATGCCCGCCGCCGATCTTCACGTTGCCGACGCTGACAACGGTGTCCGCCTTGCGCATCTCCCGACTTGCAAGCTTGTACGGCTTCAGGATCGGCAGCACCCGCTCGACGCCCGGCATCGAAGCAAACGCCTCGATCTGCGGCTTTCCCTCATCGCCGATGACGCCGATGATGGTCCGCTGCTCCCCCTGCGATACATGCGGCCGGGAGCCGATGGCGGCGATGCGCTCATGAATGTGGTCGATCTGCGATTGGGTGATGTCGGGGTGGAGGATGAGGATCATGGGGTATCAAATGGATGATGGAGAGAAGGAGGTTAGCGGCCATCCCGAAGGGATGGGCTCAAAGGTCATCTGGCGTCAACCCGGTCTGTTTCGCAATCCGCGCCAGCATCCTCGGCCCGATTTCGTCATTGTCGTGGAAGGCAAAGACGTAGTCGGCCCAGCCGACGCGCTCCGGAATGCGATGCGAACTTCCAACATGCCGCTTGATTGACCAACCGATTCGCAGCAGTGCCGCGAGTACACGACGAGCTTTCGTCGACGGCCAGTTCATGCCGACTCGGCGAACACGCCGTCCAGATCGGGAAGACTCTCACCGTGCTCCAATCGGTCTGCAAGAACGCGGAACGCAAGTACACGCGCCTTGAGGATGGCATCATGGCGTTCGCTGCCGTAGACCATTGTTCCCGGCAATTCCGTCACTTCCGCGATCCAACGGCCGTCGGATTCCTGTTCAACGTCGATATGGAGGGTCATGTCGGCTTCCTCGCCGGGATTGACCGTGCATCCCGTCGGGATGCACGCTAGCCATACTCATCATACAACTTGCACTAATCCAGCATTGTCGCCACCGGGAATGAACCCAGGTTGCTCAGTTTCTCGCAGTGCCCTTCGAGCGAACCGAGAGTCTTCTTCACCTTGGTGTCGTCGGTGTGGCCTTCGAATTCGACGAAGAAGACGTACTCGCCCTTGGCTTCGGAGCTGGGGAACGATTCGATCCAGGTCAGGTTGACCTTGTTCTGCTTGAAGAGGTTGAGGATGTCCGCCAGCGAGCCCGGGCTGTGCGGGATTTCGAACATGATGGCGGTCTTGTCGTTGCCGGTGCGCTGGGCGTCGTGCGGGCCGATGACGGCGAAGCGAGTCTCGTTGTGCGGGGAGTCTTCAATGTCCGGGAACAGCACGCGCAGGCCGTAGCGCACGGCCGCTTCGCGGCTGGCGACGGCGGCGGCACCGGGCTCGCGCTGCACCAGCTGGGCGGCAGCCGCGGTGCTGGTCACTTCGTGCAGCGTTGCCTGCGGGACGTTCTTGCTGAGCCAGTTACGGCACTGCGACAACGCCTGGGGCTTGCTGTAAATCCGGCGAATCTCCGTTTGTTCGCAGTTGGTCAGCAGGTTGTGGTGGACGCGGATGCGTACTTCCGAACAGATGCGGATCTGCGGCAGGCGGATGAACATGTCCAGCGTGTCGGCCACCCGGCCGTCGGTCGAGTTCTCGAGCGGCACCACGCCGAAGTCGACGTGCTTGCGATTCACTTCCTCGAAGATGGCCGCGATGTTGCCGACGGCCATGTACTCGATCGCTTCGCCAAAGCGCGTGAGAGCTGCCAGATGGCTGAAGCTGTATTCCGGCCCCAGGAACGCGACTTTCAGCACGCGCTGAAGCGCCCGGCTGCCGCTGATCAGCTCGCGGTAGATCGCCCGGAGGGTCGGCTCGGTCAACGGGCCGTGGCTGCTTTTCAGAACGTTCTGAATGACCTCTTCTTCCCGTGCGGGGGAGAAGATGCTCTCACCGTTGTCGTTCTTGACCTTGCCGATCTGCGATGCCAGACTGGCACGCTTGTTCACCAGTTCGAGGATCTGGAGGTCCAATTTGTCGATCTGCACGCGGTAGGATTTCAAATCCTTCGCAGATGCGGGCCGTTCCGGGGCGGGGGAGGAACCGGCATCGCTCTTGCGTGTCATGGCGGCTAATCTCTGACAAGTGGGCGTTTCGGAAAGAATTGTCCTCAATCTATTCGCCCGAAACAGGGGAGTCAACGAATCGGTTATGCTGGTTGTTCAATTTTTGCGAAGAATACCCGGTTTCAACCTAACTTGTTCCGGTACGGTCGCTTGAGTCGCATAAACTGACGATCGCTTGACTATCCCCCATGAATGGCTTCCCTGTCGCTGTCGTCCACCTCGGGAATTCTGTCGGCTACAGGCTAATTGAACCCGCACCCTCGATCCACACTGATAAAAGGACATCTCATGTTGCTGCGTTCGCTTGCTTCGACCGCGTTGTTCGCCGGCCTGGTCGTGACCGCGCTGCCCGCTCAGGACGCCATCAAAGGGTTGGGGCCGACCGGCCCGGTGAAGAAAGTCTCTACCGGCCATGACTTTACCGAAGGCCCGGCATCGGATAAGGCCGGCAACCTGTACTTCACCGACATTCCCAAGGAGAAGATCCACAAGATCGACACCGATGGCAACGTGACCGTATTCGTCGATAAGTCGAACCACGCCAACGGGTTGATGTTCAACGGCAAGGGCGAGCTGGTCGCCTGCGAGATGGATGGCCAGATCGTCGCCTGGAGTGCCGACGGCAAGACCCGCCGGATGGTTGCGCCGACGCACGACGCCAAGCGCTTCAATGCTCCCAACGACCTTGTTGTCGATCAGGCAGGCGGTGTCTATTTCACCGATCCGGCCTTCCGGGCACCGAAAGAGCTGCCGCAGGGAAAGACTGCTGTTTACTACGGTGATGCTGAAGGCAAGGTCACGCGATTAATCGACGACCTGCCGAACCCGAACGGCGTGATCCTCTCGCCCGATGAAAAGACTCTGTACGTCATCCCCTCCGGCCAGGCCGAGATGATGACCTACCCGGTAGAAGGCCCGGGCAAGATCGGCAAAGGGAAGGTGTTCTGCACGCTCGCGCAGGCCGAGGGCAAGAAAGCCGGCGGAGGCGACGGGCTGACGATCGACACGAAGGGGAATCTGTACATCACCTCCGCGTTGGGCCTGCAGGTTTTCGCACCTGATGGCAAGCCGCTCGGCGTCATCAAGTTCCCGGAACAGCCGTCGAACGCCACGTTTGGTGGAAAAGACATGAAGACATTGTTTGTGACCGCCCGCACATCGGTGTACAGTGTGCCGATGGACGTGGCCGGGCACGTGTTCCCGGGCAAGAAGTAAATCTGGAGTGACACCGATGAAGCTGATCGCATTGATGTTTCTGGCGATGGCCCTGCTGTCGCCTCGCGCCGTCGCCGCCGACAAGCCCGCGGATGGCGCAGGCCGCGTCTTCGAGATGCGCACCTACTACGCCGCCCCGGGTAAGATGGCCGACCTGCATGCGCGCTTTCGCGACCACACCTGCAAGTTGCTCGAGAAGCACGGCATGGAACTGGTCGGCTTCTGGGTTCCCACGGATGCGAAGGGGGCGGAGGAAGTACTGGTTTACATCGTCGCCCATCCCAGCGAAGAAGCTGCCAAGAAGGCATGGGACAGCTTCCGCGCCGACCCCGATTGGGTCAAAGCTCGCGACAACTCCGAAAAGAACGGCAAGCTGCTGACCAAGGTCGAAGTGAAGTTCTACAAGGGGACGGATTACTCGAAGGTGAAGTAACGGCTGCGGATTGGCGCACCGTTTGCCGTGAGGATTCTGCCCGACTCTTCATCTTCGGAATGCTGCCATGCCCGGTCAACCGTGGAACGTCTACCTCGATCAGGCGAATTCCACCTTCTGGATTCTTTCGACAATCGTCTTCCTGATCGTGCTGGCCGGGGCATTGTTTCTGCTCGGCTGGGCTGATCGGGCGATCGGCTTCGTCGGCCGCGTCATCGAAAGCCTCATCCGCCGCGGCTTTCGGCTGTGGGAACAGACGCTCGCCTGGACGCGTTGGCCCAGTTTCACCGCGCTGGTCGTCGGGATGCTCACGCTCGGCATCTATCAGGCGCACGTCGACCGGCCGTGGATCAGCCTGCTGATCTCGATGGCCGTGCTGACCGGCGGCGTCACCGCCTGCCTGGCCTACATGTACGTGTCGATGGAACGCTATCAGGTCGCCCGCGGCTACAAGACCATCAACAAGCCCGCCAAGGGGCAGGAACTCGCCCGCCATGTTGTACTGTACGGCGACAAGCTCGGGCCGATCATGCTCGCGGTGGCGGCGTTGGGCACCATCTTCTCGTTCGCCCTGTTGAATCAGTCGCTGTTCGAGACCATCGGCGAGCGCTGGTACATCACCCCCGACAATCTCAGCGAACCGAAGTACACCGACTTTCTTGCCTTCTCACTGATCAACCTGCTGCGCATTGTCGACATGCTCGATGTGCTGCGCTCGTCACATTTCCTGGGCGTGACGTTCGTCCGTCAGAACGGCTGGCCGGTCGCGGGGTTCCTGCTGGTGTTCAAGTCGTTCTTCATGCTCGTGCTGGTACAGCAGATTGTCGCCGCCCTTCGGGATCAGCGCATGCTGTGGGAGATGGTCGAAGACTTCTGGAACCCGCACCCGCCGATCCACGAACGCGCCCGCGCCGCCCTGAGCCAGTTCGGCCCGCTGGCCGTCAGCCCGGTGATGCAGGCGCTGCGCAAGGCCGAGACGCTGACCGGCGAACAGCGCGACGAACTGCCGAACGTACTGGCTGAGATCGGCCCGCACTCGATCCCGGACCTGATGCGCTATCTGTTCGACGAACGCCCCACGGTGCGCGGCGTGGCCGTAGCCGCACTCGGCAAGCTGCGCGCGCCCGAAGCGGTCCCGGCCCTGGTGCTCGTCAGCGGTGATGCGAACGAGACTGTCCGCATCGCCGTGATCGAAGCGCTGGGCGCGATCGGCGAATCGCTGTCCGCCCCCGGGAAGCCGCCGCCGAGCTTCTCAACGCGCGAACAGCAACGCCGCTGGCGGCGTTACCTGGCCGTCGGCGGGCGCATGTCGGTCAGTACGCTGTCCTACTGCTGGGACAGGTGCCGATCACTGCTGGGCCGTAAACGCCCGCCCTGGGAGGCGCATTCGCTCGACCCGTTCGCCGACTGTCTGAACTCGCTGCGCACGGCGGTTGGCGACGCCGCCGCCCCGGTGCGCACCCAGGCGATCCTCGGCTTGGGGAAGATTGGCCCGCGCGCTCAGGTCGCCACGGCTGATTTGATCAGCGTGCTGCACTCCCGGCCTGATCCCGAACGCGCCATCGCCGCCGAAGCACTCGGCAAGCTGCAAGGCGACCCGGCCGAGATCGTGCCTGTGCTGGTCTCAGCGACCTGCCAGGGTTCACCCGCGGTGCGGTCGGCCGCGGCCACGGCGATCGGCACATTCAAGGAGCGGGCGGCATCGGCCGTTTCGCAGTTGGCGACACTGCTTGATGATCAATCGGAGGAAGTACGGACGGCCGCGACGACCGCTATCCAGCAGATTGGCACGTTGAACGCCCACGCCACGCGCGTCCTTGAGAACCAGTTGGAAGACCCGGACAACGTCGCCCGTGCTCGCACCGCCGAAGCGCTGGGCGGCATGGGCGAGGCCGCGGAGTCAGCCGCGCCGGCGCTCGTCGAATCGCTGCGCGATTCGAACGACCTCGTTCGCATGAAGGCGGCTGAGGCACTCGGGCGCATCGGCAACGTCGCGGCCGGCTTCGCGGTTCCGGCACTGATTATCGCCCTCGACGATGCCGACAACAACGTAAAGGAAAAGGCACTCGAGGCACTCGGCAACTTCGGCGAGTCCGCCGTCCCCGCGTTGCCACGGCTGCTCTCCGCTCTGGAGGACGACAACCCCAAGGTACGCCGCGCTGCTGCAATCACGCTGGGCCGACTGCAAATAGCAAATGCACGCACTGCGCTGGAAGGTGCATGCGCGGATCGCGAAGCAGCCGTGCGCGCCGCGGCCATCACCGCCCTGCATGATTTGCCGGAACCGGGCGATGCCACGTTCACGATCGTGCACCACGCACTGCAGGATGCCGACCCCGGTGTGCGCGTCGCCGCGATCAATGCGTTGACGCTCGGCCCCGCCGACCGTGCACGGTCCCTGCAGGCCGTCGCCGGGATGGTGGACGACACGCACGATGACGTTGCCCTGCGGGCGATGCAGGTGCTGCCCGATTTTGGCCCTGATGCTGTACCGCTTGTCATTGATGCCCTGAAGCGTCGCCTGGCCGAGGAACGCAATGAAGAGATCCCCAGTGCCGCGGCCGCGACACTGGCGGCGTTCGGCAGTGCGGCCGAGTCGGCCGCGGACGAACTGGCGCATGTCGCCCAGAGCGGGGTGAGTGCTGTCCGTCAGGCCGCGCTGCGCGCATTGACGATGGTTCGCCCCGACACGGCAATCAAGGCCCTCGCCATCGGCCTGCAAGATGCCGACCCGGCCGTTCGCAAGCAAGCCTCTGCCGGGCTATTCGCGATCGATGTCAAGGATGAAGAGATCATCCCCGCCCTTTTGGAATCGCTGCACGACCCCGATCCGCGCGTCCGCGCCAATTCGACCAAGGTACTGGCTCGCTACGATTCGCTGCCCAGCTCGGCGGAAACGCTGTTGATCGCCAATGCCATGTCGCCGAACGAAGACCTCCGCCGCGCCACGGCCGAAGCCCTCCGCCGGTTCGACACCGTACGCAGCCGCGATTGCCTGAAGCAACTTCAAGGCGACCCCCACGACCGCGTCCGCGAAGAGGCGATCGAATCGCTGGAGCTGCTGGACCCGGAGGTACCCCCCGAACCGGTAGAGTCGCCGCGGGAAGAGATGACGGCAGCAGGAATGTAAAG
>JBBQII010000111.1:0-8677 GCA_038324795.1 Gemmatales bacterium | reverse complement strand
GCCGATCGCCAAGCCTTGGCCAAGGATATTTTCGATCGACTCATGGGCGCAACGGGTGTTAGGCCCTTACCGTCCGTCCCGCTTCCAACGGCCGACGACGAGTACAACGCCTGCCGGCGCCTTGCTCAGATTGCAGTCAACATCGTTGACCTGTTGGATCTCGATGATTACATCACGCCCTTCAATTGGAACGATAAATTCAACGACGTGACGAACCCGGATCACCTCCGCAAAGGTTGGGTTTTCGGAACGGAAATTCCCCGGCTGGTGATCAATGAGGTTTACGCGGGATGGGACAACGAACCCACCAACCTGCAAAATCCGAAGATTGATCCAACCACGAGAAAGCCGTACGCCGACAAGCCCTACAAATTGCAGATCTATGCGGAGCTTCACAATCCGCTGACGCCGGGCGGCGCGAACCCCTTCAGTGTAAAAACCCAGCCGTACTATTATTCTCATTCGGGCGGCGCTCCACTGGTGTTCAAGGACGGCGCGAGAACCTGGGATGTGTATCAACTCGTTGTCACCAATCAAACCAACACCCAGAAGCTCGCGGCGATCGACAATGCACTGGGAGATGTTGACAACCCGAATGACCCGTCGGTAACGACGGTAGGATCGTTGGGCGACGTCAACGCTGCCAACAAGGGCGTCGTACCGATCAGCAATCGGTCGGCTGGCAGGAATCCGAGTTTCCATCTCGTTGGACCAAAGAACGTGGTCAACCAGCAGGCGACCTTGCCGGGCAACGATGCGAAGCCACTAAGCCAGGAGTGCCCCAAGCTCAGCATCGATATCCCGCTGGGGAATCAACCGCGTGCGCAAATGCTTCTGTTGCGGCGCTTGCTCTGTCCGCACCGCGCACCGGGAGCGGATAACCCGTACGTGACTGTTGACCACGTTCAGATTCCAACGGATCGCATTTATGACCATCGCCAGTATGTGACGCTGGTTGAGGGGGGTAACAATCCCGCTAAGGTGAAGTACGGCCAACATCACAGTTATGGCCGCAACCAGCCATATGATGCGACACCGGTTTCGAGCGTCCGCCAGGGGGCACCCCGCGACGCCGACGACTATATCAATCATTCGGTAGTCAAACATAACGATGGGGCCAAGGATTCGTTTGACTGGCTGGTCCACCTCGATCGCACGCTGATCAGCCCCGCCGAGATTTCGTGCGTGTCGGCCTGGAAGCCCCACGAATTGACGCAGCGGTTTGTGCGGAACGGCGTGCCTCAGCAGCATCTGGCCAATTGGTTCGACAACGAACAGCGGCTGTTTCGCGCCTTCTCCCTGCTCGATGTGCGCAGCCGGAACTACGGAATGCCGTTTGGCGGACGACTGCCGGGGCGCATGAATCTTAATACCATGTACGATCGCGCAGTTCTCGATGCGCTAGTCGATCGAGCCGGCGAGAATCTTTTCAGCGCGTACGATGTGGATTCGTTGTGGAATCGCATTTCCGGATCGCGCCTGATTGGAGCCACCGGTTCCAACGGCATGCTCAGCGCCTGGGCAAGCGCGCGTCCGCTGACTGAAAAGTCCATTTTGCCGCCTCTGGGTGCCAACTACACCGACGGCAACGATCTTCACTACAAGAATCAGGGCGTCAACGATACTTTCTTGCCCGCGGCCCTCACCAATAACCCGAATCCCCTGTTGCGCCTCGAAATGCTCAGCAAGCTTTACAACAATGTCACCACGCGCAGCAACACGTATGTGGTATGGTGCACCATCGGCTATTTCGAAGTAAAGAACGCCGGTCCATACTCGGCGTCCAATCGACCGATTCTCGGCAAGGAACTTGGCATCGACGACGGCACCAACATTCGCCACAAGTTCTTTTCATTGATCGACCGCTCCAATCTGACGATTGACACAACAACAGCTACGGCTGACCGGTTTTTGCAGGGCGACCGTGCTGTTTTCCTGTCGTTTGAACCGACCACTGTCGACCTTTGGAAGGCGGATCCGCCCAAAGGGCCACAGCGTGTTCGCATTCCGGCCACGGCGCTGACCGGCAGCGGCGCGTTGCAGGGCACCTACGACGGGACCACGTGGACGATTACCGCGAACGACGAAATCCTGATCGGCTTCGGCTTGGATGAAGAAGAGCGTGTGAAGGTGACAAAGGTTGTCTTCCATTCGCCGGCGACGGGTGGCGATATTGAGTTCACAACCGTCAAGCCTCATTATCGCGGCGCGCCCATGCAATTGAACTGGCGAAAGAGCAAGTTAGGCAACCCAGGGCCACAACCGGGCTTTAACTTCAAGGACCTCCGTTACACGCCGATCATCCGCTATATCACCAAATACGACTAGTGTTCTGGAGACGCAAATGAGTCGCGCATTCGTTTCACTGATCATGGGATGGCTGTTTCTGGTCGCTTCCCCGGCACTTCCAGCCGCCGAGCTGACCCTCGCAGACGTTGCCAATCCGAAGGGGGACGGCCCCGATGGCAAGGGCAACACGGCCGACGACACCTGGCAGTTCTGGTTTGAATTGGCCCACAAGCCGAACATCTTTCTCCCACTTGACGCCTACAGCAAATCCGTTCCCAAAGACGGCGTTCCGCGCAAGATCCGCGGCCCCATTGCCAGCATGCTTCCCAACCCGGATGATACCGAAGGATTCATTTACCACAGCGACTGGGATGGCCGGTTCGAGGGCGTCTGGGCCGACCACAAAGTCAAGCAAATCATGGCTTACCCCTATGTGGAAAAGCAATTCCACGGTGCCGTCGCCATCACCTACAAAGTTCCCGCCGACGGCGTCTACAACGTCACTGGCGGTTTAACCGACCTGCAAGTCGATCCCAAGTTTGCTCAACACGACGGCATTGAATGGTTCCTCGACCTTACCGATGGCGGCACCGCCGGCAAGCGCCTCGCCAAGGGTGGCCCGATCGGCGACGGTAGTGACCGCCCCGACAGCGGTAAGTTTGAAGCGTTGAAAGTGGAAGCGAAGAAGGGACAGCTTATTCGCCTGGTGGTCCACCCGCGCAAATGGTGGGGCAGCGACCTGACGCGAATCGATGAGTTCAAGATCGATATCGCCGATTCGACGAAGTAACAATCTCACAGTCAGTCATTCAGGAGGTCAACGATGTTTTATCTCATGTTGGCAACGCTGCTGGTAGAGCCTGCCCTCGAACCCCCGGCCCCGCAGCCGTTGATCAAGGTCCTGGCGTCCCAGGAGAAACCGAACGGCAAGAACATCATGGTGCAGACAAACATTCTCGTTCACGTGGTGAACGGCAAGCATGGCATGTCGGTCAAGTTCATCGACGTGAAGCCCAGCCCCAATGTGAACATCAAGAAATGGGACAAGAAGCTGAACGATCTGAAGCCCGAAACGGTCATCCTGGTGACCGGCGAACTGCACTTCGGAGCCGTGTCCGGAGCGACGCCGTCCATCCGCTACAAGGTCACCGATGTCAACGGCCGAAAGTACAACGACCACCGTCATTGGCGGACCGATCAGGCGATCTATATCATCAATCCCAAGTTCGAGATTGTTGAAGCTAAGGAATAACGAACAGCTAACGGCGGGAACGTTCCACGGTTCTCGCCGTCAGTGGATTTCTCGCAGGCCCCCTTCGTCACTCGTGCTGTGAGCCAAGAATCGATGTTCACGTTTCCACCCGAGCAGCTGGCCGATTACCAGGACTTCGCTTACGGTGAGGCCATATTCAATGACACCGAGTGCGAGACGATCCTGTCACTCGTACCGCCCGGCGCGATGACGGCGGGGACCGTGGGCGACGCCAGAAGTGTCGACCATGGAATACGCCGAGCTGAGGTTGCGCGAATCGACTGGAACGAACAGCACGATTGGTTATACCAACGGCTGAACACCTGCGTGCAGCAATGCAATCAATCGTTCTATCGCTATGTTTTGACCGGGTTTATTGAGAATCTTGAGATCATTCGCTACCCGTTGGGCCATCATTACGATTGGCATCAGGACTTTGCCTCCGGGCCGATGTCGATTCGCAAACTGAGTCTGGTCGTTCAGCTGGCCGCCCCGGAGGCGTACGAAGGGGGCGATCTCGAGTTCTTTACCTGTTCGAAAGCCAGCCGCGCACCGCGCACACGCGGAACCGTCATTGTTTTTCCTTCATATCAAGTGCATCGGGTGCTGCCCGTACAGAGCGGCATTCGCCATTCGCTGGTCGGTTGGGTCTCCGGCCCACACTTCCGCTGAGGAAGGCCAACACTATAAGCTTTTCGCGGCCGAAACTCCCAAGGCTCCTCGGCGGTCCAGATGCTCAGCGGCAAAAGGCCCGTCGGCATCGACGTAATGAAGAAAGACTTGCGCTTGCCAAGTCCCGTCAAAGGCATTTCGCCAGTGGGGCAACTCGCATCCCTTGTACAGGGCCAAGGTTCCCGGTTCGAGTTCAACACTGCGTCCGAAGAAGTCTCGTGCTTCCCGGGCGAAAAAAATCGGCCAGACCCGTTCGCCCTCGAAGCCCAACGTCATCGTCGCACTGATTTCGCAGGCCGGGCGATCGATGTGCCTTTTGAGAACCTCGCCACGCGAATAGAGGCGAGCGTACGAGTAAGTCGGCAGCAAGCGGCGCTCGATCATCCCGGACAGCGTCGGCAGCAATTGGTCGAGCAACCTGTCCAGAAGCGCGTCGCCGTAGACGGCCGCCGACAGGGGGCATTGGTCGTCGCGCACCAGTTTGCCTTGGTCGCGCAGCCGAGTGAGATGATCGACGAGGCTTTGACACTCCTCCCGCGAAACCATGTTCGGCCGGACCGCATAGCCGTTCGTCTCGAATGAGTTCTTCGCGCTTGTCATGGCCTTTCTCCCACTGATGTTCCACTCAAAACTATAGCATTCGACGCTTGTCGTCATCCACCCGGAGAAAAGCTGATTGGCGACGATTCAGCGGACCGAAAGCCCAATCCTTTCTTGCCTGCCGCGGGCCAATGGCTGCCGCCCGCCTGTTCTGTGCTGCACAGAAGCGGTTACGGCAAGGCGCCTTGCTTTCGCACTTCACTTTATTGCCCCGCTTAAGGTCATTCCTGAGAAATTGACGAAATATACACGTGAACTTCATGTTTGATGACGCAGCTGTCTCGCTTCGAAGAACAGATGTGAAGTCTTAATTAAAACGGACGTAGGACGATTGAACTTGAACGACAGCTACTATAGGATTCGGGCTAATGAGAATGGTGAAGAACACACGCTGAGCAACTGTACTACACATAGACGATCTGTCGGCAAAAGGAACCACAACATGAACCGCACCTGGCGTAAATGGCTGCATAGCCTCCTCTCAGCCTCCCGGACCAAAAGCCGAGTTCAAGCAAGCCGCTCCAAAAGGCGAGTGCGGTTAAATGTGGAACAACTTGAAGATCGTACAGTCCCAGCGACGCTCACAGTCACAAGCCTTGCGGACAATCTGACCGTGGACGCTCTGGTCACGCTTCGCGAGGCCGTGCTGGCCGCAAATACGGATACATCGGTCGATGGTTCCACCGCCGGTAGCGGGGCGGACACGATCGTCTTTGACTCCTCGCTGTTCACGTCGGGCGATCAGACGCTGACCTTGTTATTCGCCAATCGTCAAATCACGACCGGCACGGCATTGGAGACCTCGGCGGACTGGCAGGGGCCGACCGCGCTGAAGATCACTTCGGCCGTGTCGATCGTAGGCCCATCCGGCGAGAATGGGCTGACGATAGCGGCCCAGCAATCGGGTGCCGCCAATACCGTGGCGCTGACGCAGCGTATTTTTACTGTCGGTAACGGCGCGTCGCTGGGTCTGACCGATCTGACTCTCAGTGGCGGTGCCGCGATCGGTGGGGCTGGTGGTGGTCAAGGTGGCCGCGGTGCTTCGGGCGGCGGCGCGCTCGGCGCGGGTGGTGCCATCTTCGCGGATCGTGCGACACTCACGATTGACCGGGTCACGTTCAACAGCAACTCGGCTGTTGGCGGATCCGGCGGTGGCGTTGCCAGTACTTCGACAGGAGGAGGAGGAGGCGGCGGCGGCGGCATGTCCGGTTCAGGCGGCAGCGGATCCCCTAGCCCTGGTGGTCCCGGCGGAGCGGGCGGTGGCGCAAATGGCGGGCCAGCTTCCAACCAAAACGGCGGCGTCGGCGGCGGGGCCAGCGGTGCGGCAGGCCCTAGCTCCAATACCGTTCGCGGCGGTTTCGGCGGCGGTGGTGGGGCGTCCGGCAACGGGGCCAGCAGAACTGGCGGCGCGGGCGGTTGGGGCGGCGGCGGTGCCGCTGGTTCACGCACAGCCGATAATGCCGGTTCCTCGCTGTTCGGCGGCGGCAGCGGCGGCAATGGTGGCGCGGGCGGTGGGGCCGGTTTCGGCGGCGCCATCTTCATGCTCGGCGGCTCGGCTACCGTCACCAACAGCACTTTCAGCGGCAATGCGGCCACCGGCGGCGCCGGTGGCAACGGCACTCCCGCCATGGGGGCCGGCGGCGCCGTCTTCAACAACAATGGCAACCTGGCCGTTACCAACTCCACCATCTCAGGAAACACCGTTACCAACGGTGCGGCGGCCGCCGGCGTCGGCCGGGGCATCTACGCTTACACCGGCTCGATCGGCACGGCTGGCATCCCGACCGGGGTGCCCGCGTCTGCTTCCGTAACGCTCACGAATACGATCGTCGGGCAAACCATCAACGCGATCTCTGATTACACCAAGTTCGGCACGGTCACCGAAGCGGGCAGCAACAATCTGATTCGCAACAACAGTGGCGGCTTCCTCGGCTCGGCCGTGCTGAACAACGACGACCCTCTCCTGGCAGCACTCGCAAGCAACGGTGGCCCGACCAACACACTGTTGCCGCAGGCCGGCAGCCCGGCAATTACGACCGGAACTTCGGCCGGCGCACCGCTCGTCGATCAACGCGGCGTGTCTCGCGGTGCGACGATCGACGTTGGAGCCGTCCAGGTCACACCGGGAACGCCCGTCAACGCCGCGCCGACTCTGGATAATTCCAAATCCCCGATCCTGACCGTCCAGAACGAAGATTCGGGCGCTCCGTCGGGCGCGGTGGGCACGCTGGTTTCCGCGTTGGTGGACTTCGCGACGCCGTCGGGCGAAGTGGATAACGTCACCGATGCGGATAGTGGAGCACTTCTCGGCATTGCCGTCATGGCCGCCGACACGACCAACGGTTCGTGGTTCTACTCAACCGACAACGGATCGAACTGGTCGGCTCTTGGTGCCGTCGCATCGAACAACGCACGGCTCCTGTCCGCGGATTCGAACACCCGAATCTATTTCCAACCGGCTTCGAACTTCGCCGGTTCGATCAGCAGCGCAATCACTTTCCGGGCATGGGACCGGTCGGCAGGTACAAATGGCACGCTGACGGACACGACGACCAATGGCGGCGCGACTGCATTCTCGACAGCTACTGACACGGCCAGTCTTAGCATCTCGGCAGTCAACGACGCCCCGGCCGGGACCAATGGATCGGTGACGCTGCTGGAGGATGCGACCTACGCATTCACGGCAGCCGACTTTGGCTTCACCGACCCGACCGATAGCCCGGCCAATGTTCTGCAAGCGGTGACGATCACGACTCTGCCGACGGCCGGAACGCTGTTCCTCAACAATGTGGCTGTGACGACCGGCCAGTCGATCGCCGTGGCGGACATCACCGGCGGACTACTGACTTACACGCCCGCGGCGAACGCCAACGGCACGGCCTACGCCACCTTCACGTTCCAGGTGCGGGATGACGGCGGCACGGCCAATGGCGGTGTCAATCTCGATCAGTCCGCGAACACGTTCACCATCAACGTCACCGCAGTCAACGACGCCCCGGCCGGGACCAATGGTAGCGTCACGGTCACGCAGAACTCCGACTTTACCTTCACGCTGGCCAACTTCGGCTTCACCGATCCGCAGGATTCTCCGGCCAACGTCGTTCAAGCCGTGAAGATCGTGGCCTTGCCCGTGGAGGGGACGTTGAAGCTGAATAACGTCGCGATTGTCGCGGGTGACTTCATCTCGGCGGCGGACATCACGGGCGGAAATTTCAAGTTCTCGTTGCTGTCCACCTCGGCGACCTCCACGTCCTTCACCTTCCAGGTGCAGGACAACGGCGGAATTCTGAATAGCGGTGTCGACCTCGACGCGACGGCCAACACGCTGACGATCAACTTCGCCCCGGCCGTCTCCGGTCTGGCCGTGAACGTGTACGGCATTCAGGACGCCAGCGAGGATTCCAACTTTGCCACCATCATAACCACCACGCCGCACGGCCTGAGCGTGGGCGAGACGGTAACGATCGCGGGGCTCAGCGATGCCGGTTACAACGGCACCTTCACCGTGGATACGGTGATCGACAGCTTGACGTTTACTTACGCGGTGACCGGTCCGCTGACCGACAGCCTGGCGGGCGGCACGGTCACGGGCGATGCCAGCAACACGCAGCGGTCGCGTGTCACCAGCCTGGTGGTGACGTTCGACACGGCGATCAACCAGACGTTCCTGACCTCGTTCGTCGGCACCTCGCTGACGCTCACCCAGGCCCTCACCAGCTTCGATGCCCAGACGCTGACTTACCACGGCCTGAACGGTTCGGGCGGCGGCGGCATCAACATCACCTGGATCTCGGCCACACAGGCGTTGCTGAGCTTCGAAGCCGGCTTCGGCGGTGTCGTGTGCGGTTCGCTCTCCGATGGATC
>JBBQII010000110.1:0-8716 GCA_038324795.1 Gemmatales bacterium | reverse complement strand
CCTTGAACCATGAGGTTCCCGGCTCGCTTTTTTTGTAGTCAGGGCGACGCCGCAAGCGGCGGGTCACATCCGGTCCAGTGAATCCATCCACAGAATCATATCCAGAAAATCGAGCGGTGAGTCGCCGATGTATTGCTTGCCGAGGTTCTTGATCACGCGCAGGATCACGTTGTACTTGCGCTCGGTCAGTTTCGGCTTGCTGTCGGCAATGTCCTTGGCGATCGGGTCCTTGTCGCCAACGGCGATGTAGAACTGCAGGCGCTGGTTGGGCACCAGGTCTTTCGGCTGGCTGGCGAGCACCGCGCCGCTGGTGGCCACTCCGCGGACCAGGTCACGCGCGTTGAAGCCGACGTAGTAGGCCATCTGTCCGCCGATGCCGGCCCCGTGGGCGACGATCCGCTGTTTGTCGATCGTGTACTGGCCGATGACGGCATTGATGTCGGCGATGATGCCTTCTGTTTCCGACGGGACCCAGCCATCCTTGTTCGTCGAGATCGGCCCCATCATGATCAGATGGTGATCTTCGCAGTAATCCTCGAACATGTTGACCATGTCGTCGGCGTCGCGTCCCTCACGGCCGGCCGGGTGCAGCCAGACCACCAGCCCGTGGGCCACGTTCGGGTCGTAGTTGCGCGGGATGAATACCCAGTAGTCGCGTCCCTGGGCGGCATCCTTCTTCTTGATCAGGCCCTTCTCGATCTTGGGGGCGTCTTTCTTCGCGTCGTCCTTCTTCACTTCCTCTTTCTTCGGCTCGCCCTTCTTAGGCTCGTCCTTTTTTGGTTCGCCCTTCTTGGGCGGCACCTTCGGTTCGGGGTTCTTCGGCTTCTCGAGGGCGCGTTTGACACTCGACACCGGCGGCAGTTTCACCGGTATTTCTTCGGTGAACGGCACCAGCCGGGCGGTTACGGTTTCGACTTTGCCATCCGCCTTGCGCTTCACTTCCAGATTCACATCGGTATTGGTCGTGAACTGCCCCATGATCTGCATGAAGCGGTCGCGACCGGCGAAGGCCGTCGTCCCCTTGGCCTGGGCGTTGCCGACCTTCATGATCCGGTCGCCATCCTTCAGGCCGGCCTTCGCGGCCGGGCTATTCGGGTAGACGTAGCGGATCTCTAGGCCTTCTTCCGGGTCGTCGCGCATCGGCAGGATGCCGAGGAAGCCCGGTTCGATGGCGGTCTGCACCCCCTGCAGAGTGACCTTGGGGATGTCCATTTCCTTTTCGCCGCGCTTCACTTTCATGGCGAACGAGTCGCCCTCGTAGAGCGGCTTGATGGTATGCAGGAACTGCGCGAGTGTGTAGATCGGTTTGCCATCCACCGAGATAACGGTGTCGCCCCCCTTCACACCGGCCTTCTCGGCCGCGGAGTCGGGCACCACCTGGGCGATCACCGGCGGCGACAGGTACTGGTCGGGTTGCGGTTGCGGCACGCCGAACAGGCCGCCGCGCAGGTTCACCGGCTTCCCGGCCGTGCCGACCTTCATCTTCGGCAGCACGCGCATGATGTCTTCCAGCGGAATCGCGAAGCCGATGCCCGAGTCGTACCATTCGACGCCCGCGTTGTCGCCTTCGCTCTGGTGCGAGGCGGGGACCAGCACACCCATCACCCGGCCATCGATGCCGATCAGCGGGCCGCCGTAGTTGTTCGGTGAAATCTTCGCGTCGGTCTGCACCGCCTTGCCCCAGATGCGGCCCACGGCACTGACGATCCCGCCACCGATCGACGGCGACTGCTCGACGTTCGGGTTCAGCGTCCTGCCCAGGGCCAGCGACCAGAGGCCGACTTCGATCTCTTTCTTGGGGAACGCCTGTGGAACCGTCAGACCCTTCATGTCGGTCTTCAAGAGCGTCAGCATCCGCGACTGATCGGTGGCGATCACCTTGGCGACGGCGCGGCCTTTCCCCGGGACATTCACGAAGATGTCGGTCGGCTTGTTGATGAAGTTGAACGAACTGGTAATGATCAACCCGTCCGGATCGACGACGACGCCCGTGGTCGGCCCGGCCACCTTACGGATCGGCGCGCCGGATGCGCGATCGGTCCAGACGACCATGTCCTGCCCGCCGGCGGTTTCGATGCGCACCGTGCTGGGCGCAACCTTCGCCGCCGCGGCCTTCATGGCCTTTTCGGTGTCTTCGTTGGCGTCCGGTTGGGCGCGAAGGCCGCCGGACAACGTGAAGAAGGCAGCCAGAGCGAACATTGCAAAACGAGTCATAAGGTGTACTCTTCAATTTTCGGCGGTCAAGCCAATTCTTTGTGTTCTTCACTCGGTTGCGGATCCATTAGTGATCGTAAGGCGGCGTTGACGGCTTCGGACCCGGTAAATACGGCAGCTACTTCCGGTTCCAAAATGACAATGAGCCCGCCCTTCTTCATCCTCTCGGCGAAGCGGTTGGGTTTTGACTTGGCGTAGTCAACGTGATATTCCGGTCGAAGTTCATCTTCCATGCGTCAGCCGCCCCGATAAAAACAGGTCGTGTTCACGGCATTCCGCAGCCGTCGCCAATCGCGCACTGATGATTGGAATAATCGATTCAATTTCAAGAAAGCTGACAAAGAGCAAGCGAAAACTGCTGGACAACCCAATGAGAATTTCGCGCGACTCAATTTCGGAATGTTCGAAGTCATCAATCACTCTTCCGAGGTTGTCCGAATAGGCGGTAACTGCTTCTTCGAAAGCGACGCCGTGTTTGCGTTGGTTCGATTCAGCTTTAGCATCGTCCCAGGTAAACTCCATGCGAAGATCTCATCATTTTAACACGAACGCTCACTTCGGCACGTCCGCCAGTTCGACTTCCACGGCGGTCAGTTTCTCGCCGCGGCGGACTTCCAACTGGACCTTCATGCCGGGGGTGTACTTCTTGATCAGATCCTTGAACGCCTGCACGCTGTAGACCGGTTCACCGTCGACATACACCAGTAGATCATCGGGTTGCAGTTTCGACTTGTGCGCAGGGGATTTGGCCACAACGCGATCGATATACGGCGGCGTCTGCGGAAGAATGTTGGGAACGAACACGATACCGTGAAAGACACCCGGGCCGTCGCGGTCCTTGGTCTTCACCGGTGTCTTGTAGGTGCCCTTGATGCCGTCGACGATGAACTCTTCGAGTGAGATCACGCGCAGCTTATCGCCGTCCTTCACTTCAATCTTGCAGTTGATCGGCAGGCAGTAGTTTATCCAGGTATCCGACGTCACATTGCGGAACTCCATGCCGATCATGCCGATCAGTTCTCCCTTGCGGGTGGTCACCGCGCCGCCGGCCGAGCCTTTGTTGTTGACGATCTGATCGAGGAAGAAGACATCGCCGTGGTACGGCGCTTCAAAGACACCGCGACGGGCGACCAGTTTCGACTGTGCCTGGATCATGCCGCGCTGGACCGACATCGGTTCATCACGTGTGGCGATCTCAAAGCAGTTGCTGAAGGCAAGCACCCAGTCGCCGGGCTGAGCCTTCAGGCTCTTGATCGCGGCGGGAATATCAAAGTATTCGAGGTCCAGATCGACCTTCTCTTTTTCATCCTGCTTGATCGCCAACAGTGCAGTGCCGAGTTCCGGTTCGGTGAAGATCACCTTGGCGCGAAATCGCCGGCCGTCGGCCAGATGGACGCGCAGGTCCTGCGTGTCGAGCAACTGAGTCGCCACGGTCAGGATGTGGCCTTCGGGCGAGACGATCATGCCCGACCCGTAGGAGGTCAGCCCGTTGAAGCCGCCCGAGCCGAACAGCTTGACCATCTTGTTGTTGACTTGCCCGGCCACCTTGTCGAACGGGGCATCGGCCGCGCGGACGGGCAGGACGAGGAACAGGAACGCCAGCGGCAGCATCGTCTTGATCATGGAGTGAGTCCGATTGAGCGGCGATATTGAGCGAATGAACTACTTCGGCGTGGGTGCCAGTTTCCAGTTGCGGACGTTCAGGATGGCGTAGCGGGCATCGCCCTGACGGACTTCCATCTTGCCCGGCAGGAGCCGGCCGTCGACCATTGTCGATTCGTGGAAATACACTTCGCAGGGGTCTTCATCCGGTGCCACGAACGCTTCAAACCCGATCAGTTCGTAGTCCTTGTACTTACTCTTTCCCTTCAATTGGGGATTGAGTTCATCGCGGTAGATGTACCACTTCACAGGCGTGGCCGCGTACTCGGTGCGAATGACCTCAGCCATCACCCGGATCTCGGCAAAGTCGCGCGATTCGTTGCCGGCAATCGGCTGAACGTAGATCGGTTCGACGCCACCGTGCGTGAAGCCGAGTTCCGGTTCAAAGCCCTTGGGCCCCATCGTCAGAAACCGGTGATACTGGTAGAGTGCCATCAGCAGACCACCGCTGGCCGGAGGCACCATCATATTTTTCAGGTCCTGCCCGGAGCGAAGCGGTTCGAGCTTGTAGGCGACGTTGAACATGCCGTTGACGACGGTGCGGGTTTCTTTGTCGTTGCCGACGACTTTCTCTTCAACGATCGCGACGCTCATGTCGCCGATGCGCTTGTCTTTCTCGAACGTCCCGGTCAGCTGCCAGTCTCCGCCCACGGTCGAAAAGTCGCCAAGCTTGCGCATGCCCTCAATGACACGCTTCTGGGACTGTTCGTTGAAGTAATAGTTGGCGAACCCTTTCTTCGCCTTGTAGAACTTGGCCCCATCGCCCTGCGGGCCGGGACCGTCCTTCTTGCCGATGATCTTCGGTTCGATCTTGGGCGCGGGCTTCTGACCGTCAGGCCCCTTGGCGTTCGGATCGACGGCCGGCTGATAGCCCATGAGGCGGACGAGCGTTTCTCGACGCAGTTCCTGACCACCCTGCACGTCCCGCCTCGAAATCAGCGGCATGCGCCAGTCACGCGGGAAAATGCCCAGGATGTTCTTGTACTGGTTGACGCTCTTCAGCTGCCGCGTGGCGAACGAGACCAACTCATCGCCTTCCTGCACACCGCGGCGGAATGCATCGGACTCTTCGAGAACGCCGGAGACGGTCATCTTGGCCAGGTTACCGTCTTCGTTGACGGTGGCGACCGAGGCACCGAGCGTCGCATGATCGGTGTCGATGCCCGCGCGGAAGTGGCCGAGGAAGTTCTTGATCTGGTTGATCGAGATGGCGTAGCCAACACCGCAATTGATGCGGAATCGCTTCTCCTGGGCGAACGAACCCCGGCCGTTGATACCGATCAGTTCGCCCTTCATGTTGAACAGCGGACCGCCCGAGTTGCCCGGGTTGATGGTCGTGTCGAACTGGATACAGTCGGTGTATTCAAGGAAACCACCGCTGGGATACTGGTAGCGGTTCACGCCACTGATCAGCCCGTAGCTGACGGACGGGGTGAAGTCGGTGGCCAGCAGAAACGGATTGCCCATCGCCAGTGACCAGTCACCGGCTTTGACTTCGTCGCTGTTGCCCATCTCCGCGAACGGGAACTCATCGCCCGGCTTCTTGGGAATCAGTTTGATGAGGGCGACGTCGCCGACCTTGTCGAGCCCGACGAGAACGGCATCGTACAGCACACCGTTAGGCAGGCCGCAGACCATGGTCGGTCCGGTCGGCTGCACAACGTGGAAGTTGGTGAGCGCGTAGCCTTCTTTATCGATGACCACACCGGAACCGCCGCCGCCGCCACCGCGGGCGTACACGGCCACGACTGAGGGCTTCACCTTGTTGATGACCTTCAGCCGATCGGACTCGGTCGCACGTGCGGCGGAAAGTTCATCCGCCACGACGGGACGCGATGGCTGGGTGAACGCGAGAAAGGCCACGGAGGCGAGAATGGTCGCAATTCCGGAAAACAGTACGTGCCGGCGCTTCATGGTGTTTCTCTGGGAAGGGCGACGCCGCGGACGGCATTTATTTCAGGACCTTCGCATCAACCAGGTTAAGCTGATTGCCGAGATCCAAAAAGTCGGATTCGACCGTGATCCGCAGTTCTTTGACGTTCAACACCGCCAGATTTAACATCTTCGGCTTATCGCGTTTGGTGACGACCCCTTTGAAGATCGGCTTGAAGTCGGCCTCGATGGTCAGTGTCACCTTGCTTTCGCCTTCAACACAGTCGTCGACGCCTGCAATCGCCTGGAACTGCTTGTATTGACCGTTCAGGTCGTAGGTCAGCACGGTGCGCGAATGCAGGGCCAGACCTTTCGGGTACTTCACGTTGTTGATCTTCAGATCGCTGTTGTCGAGGTTCCGGTCACGGCGATACGGCTCGGCGATCCCTTCCGTCGATGACTGGTCGACCTTGATCGGGTCGGCATTCGACAGATACATCATCGACCCCGCGCTGAAGTCGAGTTTCGCCAGGGACGTGATGCCCGGGTACTCGATCTTCACACCGGTGATCGATTCAACGATGACCTTACCCTCGGCCAGCGACAGCGCCTTGGCATACATCACGTTCTTGCCGGCATCCACCACGCGGCAGACGGTCTGTGCGACTTGCAGCGGCGGCGGGTTGAAGATCATGCCGTAGATGCGCGACATCTGAATGTTGATCTTGTTCGGGTTCGCTTCCGGTTCGAACGTGATCAAATCACCCTTGGCGTCGCCGTCGCCAAAGGTGCCGGTAAGTCCATCGAGCGTTTCATTCTTCAGAACGATCCAGATATCGCGCTTACCCCGCTTTGAGAGGATCTCGCGGAACGCTTGCGATAACTTCAGATCGCTGATGTCGCGAACCATGTAGAGCAGCGTGGATGCGGGAAACTCGATCACCTGGTTGTTGCCCAACAGCGTTGCGACGACATTCTTTCCCTTGATCTTGAAGTCGCCGCAATGGAAGCGCGATCCGTCGATCAGTTCGATTTCGATGTACTTGGTGCCGGAGGCCGGGCCTTTGGCGGCGGTGAAGTCGATGGCGTTCAGCGAGGTGAAGTCGAACGACTTGTCGCCCATCGTCGTCTTGAAGACAACTTCCTTGGCATTGAAAGAGACGATGTCGCCCGTGTGCTTCTTGCCGTCAAGAGTTGTCAGGTCGGCGGCCTGCGAGAGGGCAGCCATGCCGATTAGAACCAGAAGGGCTCGCAATGCCATGATGTGCCTCAGGAGTGAGCGGACACGGGTCGGGCAACCCCGATAAGTGTTCTACGATTCCAACCGGCCGGCGGATCGGTAAACGCGACACGGGCCGTGGCCGAAATGATGTCGGACACGGCCCGGATGCTTTGATTATTCGATCCCGGACGTTCGCAGAGCCTCAAGTCCGGGACTGTCTCAGTTCTGAATTCCGCAATCCGAATTCCGAATTCCGCAATCAGAAGACTACCGGTCCGTCGTCTTGTTGATCGACTTGAAGTAGTCCTCGATCACCAGACGGTAACGCGGGGGAAGGTCGCGGGTCAGTTCCTGCATGGCGCGGGCCCGTTCGTGTTCCGGCATCTTGCCCCAGTTTTCCTGGTAAGACTTGATCTTGCCGTCAAGGTTACCCGGGCCGGTGCCGCCGCCGATGTTGCTGTCCTGCATCGGGCTGGAGGGTGTCGCACCGCCGCCGGGGCCCGAACCGGGCTTGCCGCCGCCGGGGCAATTGCCGCCGTTGGCCTGACCGCCACCTTTGGACTGGGCTTCTTTTTCCTTGATCAGTTCATCGAGCCGGAAGACGATCTTCTTCTGGATCTCCTGAGTGATCTTGCCCGGCCGATTGAGGTCGAGCCGGCGTTCGGAGTTGTCCATCAGCTTGACGATGTTGCTGAGGTCTTTTTCGTCTTTCTTCCAGCCCTGCATGTCGATCAGCATGATCGTCGCCAGCATCCGGTAGCGGTCCGGGGCGTCAGCCACGTCATCGAGCATGCGGAAGATTGTCTTGGAGGCCTTGTCCTTCTTGATCAGCGCATGTTCGGAAACCGCGCGATGGAAGAAGTAGGTCGACGGTTCGACAACCTGCTCGGGCTGGATGGTTTCCAGTGCTTCGAGCGCTTCTTCGTAAGCCCGGGCGCTGCCGACGTTGCGGGCAAACGTCAGGGCCAGGTTGGCCCGCAGGAACGGATTCTGCTTCGTGTCCTTGATGATGGCCGGGACTTCCTTCGGCGGATCGGTCTCAGCCTTCAGCGAGGCATCGATGATCTTGGCCGCGTCGGCATTGCCGATCTTCAGCGTCTCGGCCACTTTGTCGAGGATCGTCAGATCCTCTGCCTTCCAGATCTCATCGAACTTCTTCTGATCCATCTTGCCGGTCGACTTCAGCCAGTCGGCGGCCTGCGTTTCCGCAGCCTCGGGGGTCGCGGTCCGGAGAACACCGAAGGTGAACTCGCCCGTCGACTTCTTTTCAGCGGCGACCAGTTCGGTCGCACTACCCACCACCAGGCCGGCGGACAAGGCCGCGGCGGAGAACCACTTGCGAAGGATCATCGGGATGTCCTCGGTCAGCATCCCGCGGGATTGCGGGACGAATGTTAATTATGCTTCATCGCTCACTGTAAGCGATGACCGGGGGCGATGCAATCATATTTCTTGATCCCCGGGGTTCGCCTGCGCTCACCCCGGGGCTTGCGTGTCATTCATTCCGAATTCTGAATTCCGAATGGTTACTTGTTCTTGCCCGTGGCAATGTCACGGGCCATTTCCTCGATGTTGATCTGGCGATTGGACAGGTCTTTCAACTCTGTCTTCAACTGCTGGACCTCGGCCTTCTCCATCTTCGAGTTGTTCAGGTCGGCCTGTTCGCCTTCGATCTTCTTGCCCTGCCGGATCGTGCGGTCGTTCACCTTCACTTGCAGGTTCTTGATCATCTTCAGCTCGGCGATC
>JBBQII010000109.1:0-8720 GCA_038324795.1 Gemmatales bacterium | reverse complement strand
TGTTGGGTCCCACCCCAAAATTTTTTGGGCCTTCGGGGGTGTTTGGCCACCAATACACCCGCCGAGTTTCCTGTTCGCCGGGTTCCCCCCCACCGGGTTTTTGGCCCGGGTGGGGGACCACCCGGGCTACCATAAGGAATCTGCCGATGGATGCCGTGATCCTGGCTGCCGGCTTCGGTACCCGCCTGCGGCCGCACACGCTCACCACGCCGAAGCCGCTGCTGCCGGTGCAGGGTCGGCCGATCCTCGACTGGATCATCGGCGCGCTGCCGCCTGTCGATCGGCTGATCGTCGTCGTCAACTACCTGAGCGAGCAGATTGAAGCCTATCTCGGCACACAGAAGCACGTTCGCGATTGGGTGACCGTGAAGCAGGAAGTACCGCGCGGCACCGGCGATGCCTTGCACGTCTGCGCCCCGAACGTGAAGGGCGACCGGTTGCTCGTCCTCAATGGCGACGACCTGTACGGCAAGGCTGACTTGGCGAAACTCGCTTCCAAACCCGCGGGACTGCTGGCGCATCCGGTGGATACACCGCGTAAGTTCGGGATCGTCTTCCCCCGCTCTGACGGCACACTCGAAAAGCTGATCGAAAAGCCGGAGATGGACGGCAGGCAGTTGGCGAACATCGGGGCGTACCTGTTCCCACGCGCGGTGTTCGATATCGAGCTGCCACTGTCGCCGCGAGGGGAATTCGAGATAACCGATGCCGTCAGCACGCTGGCGGCGAAAGGCGACTTTCACGTGGTGCAAGCGACGTTCTGGCTGCCAATCGGCACCGTCGAGGCATGGAACGCGGCACAGTCGGCAGACGTGCGGGCGGCGGGTTAGCCGCGACGCGCAGCGGAGCGCGTTGCGTCATCACCCGCGCTCCGCTGCGCGTCGCGGCTAACCGTTATTCCTTCTTGTCTTCCACAATCTCGACCTGCTTTTCGTCGTCGATGACGATCTGCGGGCTCTTCTTGAACGTGGAAACCTTGCCTTTGACGCGGATCACTTTGTTCAGGAACGAGTTTGCGGTCGACTTTTCGAACTTGCCGGCGAACGCCTTCGGGTTGACGACCACGGCGAAGTTCTCCTCGTCGCGGAAGCTCTTCTTCGAGTTCAGGTACACTCTCTTCTCGGGCGTGCCGCCGACCGACAGCACGCGCATCTCGAGCGTCACTTCCTCGTCGATCTTCTTGGCGGCGTCCTCCGGTGATATTGCGCCGTCCGACAGTTTCAGCGGCTCGGCTTCCTTCGCGTCCTTCTTCTGGGCGGCGTGAGCCCCCAATTGCAGGTCGCTCAGCAGCAGTTTCTGCTGGATGATGATGTCGCCCGGAACGTCGCGAATCTGCAGGCTGATGGTAGGGTCGGCCGCTTCCCAGTTGATGACGACCATGCCGAAGTTGTCGCCATAGGACATGGTGGCAACGCGGTGCTTGTTCTTCTCAAGTGCGCGCCACTTTTCGTCCGCCTGGTTCAGGCCGCTCGATGTGAGGTCGTAGAGCGGGTAACTGACGGCCCCTTCCATCATCGACAATTCCGCGAGGTGCCGATCACCGCTGAGTACGATGATGCCGCCCGCCTTGCTGTCGTTCAGCACCTTGTACAGCTTCTCGCGTTCCAGCGGGAAGTTCATCCATTTCTCGAAGCCATGGTCTTCGGGAACGACCTGAATGCCCGACACCAGCAGCCGGATCTCGGCGGGCACCTTCAACTGCTCGGCCAGCCACTTCCACTGCTCGTCGCCGAGCATCGTCGCTTCGGGATCATTGACGGCGATATAGGGCGTGTAGGTCATCCCCGGTTCGCGCTTGCCACGCCGCATAGGACTGCGGAAGTAGCGACCATCGAGCATGATCACCTGCACTCGCTTGCCTTCGGGGCCGTACACGGCACTCTGGTAGACGCCCTTTTGCTTCCGCAGTGGCGAGTCTTTCGGCAAATCGAAGAAGTCGAGCAGCAACTGCTGTGACTCTTCCTTCTTTGCGTATTCAACACCCGCGTCGTTCTTGCCGTAATCGTGATCATCCCAGATGCCGAGCATCGGGCAGTTCTTGCGCAGCGTCTGGTAATCGGGATGCGCGGCCGCCAGATCGTACTTCGCCTTCATCACCTTCATGTCGTCAGTGTCGGCATAGATGTTGTCTCCCAGCATCAGGAACAATTGCGGCTTGGCGGCGACGATCGTCTTCCAGATCGGCAACGGCTTTTCCTGATGCGCGCACGATCCGAAACCGATTCGCGATAACGGCCCGTCCGCCGCCTGTGCGGACTGTGCCATCCCGACGACAGCCAGCGCGAGCATGATGAAGCGATTCATGAAGTTTCCCTCACATAAACGAGGTGGTTGAAGCTCAGTTGTTCTCCGAACCCGGCCCGTCCCGGCAACAGCAAAGTTTAATCATTCGCCGCTTTGCGGCGTCGCCACGTCCTTGAAAGGCGCGAGAGCGATGCCTGCGTTGTCATCGAACTCCCCTTCCCACCGCGCCATGATGCAACTCGCCAGGCAGTTGCCGATCAGGTTGACGGTGGTGCGGGCCATGTCCATCAGTTCGTCGACGCCGAGGATGACGGCGATCGCTTCGAGCGGCAGCCCGAAGGACGCCAGCGTGCCGGCCAGGATCACCAGAGATGCCCGCGGCACGGCGGCCACGCCTTTGCTTGTCAGCATCAGCGTGAGCATCATGATCAACTGCTGATCCAGCGACATCTGGATCCCCGCCGCCTGCGCAGCGAACACCGACGCAACTGCGAGATAAAGTGTCGTGCCATCAAGGTTGAACGAATAGCCGGTCGGCATCACGAACGCGACGATGCGCTTGGGCACACCGATCGACTGCATCGCCTCCATCGCCTTGGGCAACGCCGCTTCCGAAGAGGTGGTCGAGAAGGCGATCATGGCCGGCTCCTTGACCGCTCTCGCGAACTTTCGCAGCGGTACGCGCGCCATCAGTGCGGCCGGCAACAGCACAACCAGCATGAAGACGACCAGTGCCGCGTAGAGGGTCAGGATAAGTTCCAGCAGGTTGATCAGAATCTTCAGGCCGCTATGGCCCACCGTCACCGCGATCGCTGCCCCGATGCCGACCGGGGCGTACTTCATGACGATGCCGGTGAACTTGAACATTACTTCCGTCAGTGATTCGAGCATGTGCAGCATCGTCTGCCGATGCTCGCCTTTGACCTGCGTCAGGCCTACGCCGAACAGGATCGACCAGAAGACAATTTGCAGCACCTCGTTGTCGACCGCGGCCTTGAAGACACTGTCAGGGACGACATGGTTAAGGAAGTCATCGAACCCCTGCTTTTTCGTCGCCAGTTTCTTCCCCTCGTCGGCCGGCGCGGCCAATTCGACACCGATACCGGGCCGGGTAATATTCACAGCAGCGAGGCCGATGAACAGGGCGAGCGTGGTGACGATTTCGAAGTATAGCAGCGACTTGAACGCCAGCCGGCCAACGCGCTTCATGTCGTCGCCGTGCCCGGCGATGCCGACGACCAGCGTGCCGAAGATCAAAGGCGCGATCAGCGACTTGATCATCCGCAGAAAGATTGTCGACAGCGGTTTAAGTTGCTGCGAGGGGGCAGGAAAGTAGTAGCCGACGAGGGTGCCCAGCACCATCGAGATGAGGATCCACTGCGTCAGCGACAGTCGACGGAGAAACGAAGACAGTCGACGGAGAAACGAAAGCATGTCGAACGCCCGGAGGATTGGGACGCATTACGAGAGGATCGGAATGGTTTATGAAAGTGCCGGAGATCAACCACAAGTTTAGCGCATATCCCAACGGGATGCAGGGGCACTATGGCAACAGATCGTTCACGGCAATCTTGGCCGCCGGGTCAGCCAGCGCGGCGATGGCTGCATCCGGGCGGATTGTCAGCCGTTCTCGATAGCAGAACCCCGTCGATGATTCCGCATCGGCGAATGGATCGCGAAACACAAGCAACTGCCGGTTGACCAGATCGACCACCCACTAGTCGGCTATGCCACCCGCGGCGTAAAGAGATGCCTTGTCCCCGCGGTCGTAGCTGAGTGTCAATTCGGACACCTCGACAACCAGTTCCGCCGTCGTCGGATGCGTGCTGCCATCACGCGGGTTGCCGCGAAGCACGGCGATGTCCAGTTCCGGGTCGGTATGCTGCGACAGCACCAGTGGCATCTGCACGCGGATGCGCCAGCCCGTGCCGAATACCTGTCGCAACCGATCCGTGGCCAACTCCAGGCTGATGGCATGCGGCGGGTTCATCGGTCCCTGCTCCAGGATCACTCCATCGATCAACGTCGCATGCCGGCCGGCGAATCGGCCATCTTCGTTCATCGCATGGAACTCGCCGACAGTCCAGCGGAACGGCCGCGGCGAACTCGCTTCAGGTAACTCGTATTCGGTCAACGTTGCAGTCATCACTTCAACCTCGAGCTGCGGCCATCATACCATGCCGTTAGCTGAACGAACAATCACTGACTCTCCAACCGCATCAGCAGTCCCCGCAGTGCCGCCTCCGTTCGCTCGCGCAGTTCCGGTGTCCCCGCCCACGCAGGCCCCACTGCCGCCAGCGCTTCGAGGAAGCGGACGCCCGCCTCCATCAGGTCCGGGGCGGTTGCCGTCGGCGCGGGGGGCTTCTCCTCAATGCCCGCCAGGTCGCGCACGCTGTCGAGGAACGACGCATGCCCCGTAGCGGCGAAGACGACTTCATCGGTGTCGCCGTCGAACACGCCTGCAAAGATCGCGCGCTTCGTCGCGATCGCCTGCTGCACGCGTTCTTCGATGCTGTCCTTCGTCACGAAGTTGATCGCACGCACGGGACGCTTCTGCCCCATGCGATGCACGCGTGCGATCCGCTGTTCAAGTACCGCAGGGTTCCAGGGCAGTTCCAGGTTCATCACGGTGTCGGCCATCTGCAGGTTCAGGCCTACGCCGCCGGCATCCGTGGTCAGGAACACGCGACAGTTCGGGTCGTCGCGGAAGGTGTCGATCAGCGCCCGTCTGTCCTTCGCCGGGATGCCGCCGTGCAGGATCACGTAGCCGACGTCCAGCGTGTCGAGCATCAGGGCGGCCTCGTTCAGCATCGTTTCCCACTGGCTGAAGACGACTGCCTTGTGATCGCCCGAAGCGAACAGTTCTTCGATGACTTCCGCGAACTCATCCAGCTTCGGCGAGATGTGCGACTGCTTGTCGACCAGATACAGGCTGTCGCAGATCATGCGCATGTTCGCCAGGCAGGCCAGCGCCCGGCGGCGATCTATCTCCGTCAGCACCCGCTTCGCCAGGATGCGGGCCAGGTTGCCGCGCTGCTCCTCGTAGGGAACGCGCTGCTCATCCCGCATGGCGACGACACGTGTGCTGTCGGTCCGCACGGGAAGTTCACTCAGCACCTCGCCGCGCGTTCGCCGTAGCAGGATCGGGGCCAGCTTCTCGCGGACGCGGTCGAGGTTCTTGTACCCGGTCAGCCCGCCCTTCTCGTCCAGCGAGCGATGCTCATGCAGGAACTCGAACGCGGGCCCCAGTCGGCGATCATCCACGAACTGCACGATGCTGTACAGTTCTTCGAGACGGTTCTCGAGCGGCGTGCCGGTCAGCACGATGGCGTAGCGGCTGCGCAGCTTCTTGACCGCGCGGGATGTCTTCGTTTCCCAATTGCGGATGCGCTGTGCTTCATCAAGGATCACCACATCCGGCTTCGCGTTGTTGACGGCTTCGAGATCGCGAACCACCTGTTCATAGTTCATCAGGCGGTAGAACGCCCGCTGCTGGTACTGCTGCAGTCGCTCGGGCTGCAGACCTTCGATGACCTGAACGGGTCGCTCAGTGAACTTGCGGATCTCCGTTTCCCACTGATACTTGACCGAGGCGGGGGCCACCACCAGCACTTGCCGGATGCCACGTTCGCGGGCCAGCAACTCGACCGCAGCCATCGCCTGGACCGTCTTGCCCAGCCCCATGTCATCGCCCAGGATCGCCCGGCCGCGGCAGGCGAGGAAGATGCCGCCCCGCAACTGGTAGTCGTACAGCGGCACCTTCAGCAGTTGCCGCAGGGGTGACTCGGTGTTGCTGGCCAACTCATCGAGCCAGCCCTGTTCGCGTTCGGCCATCGTGCGCAGCTCGATCTCGCGGTCGATGAAATCGAGCGCATCCGACTTCAGCGTCACCGGTTCCGGCACCGCTTCCACCATGGCGATCAAGTCGGAGTAACTACCGGTGCCCGACCAGGTGCCGTCCGAATCGAAGAAGCGTTTTGCCAGTGCTTTCAACGGGTCGGAGATACGCGGCGGCAGCTGCAGTTTCAGTTTCAGTTGTCGGCCGTAGTGCAGCAGGATTTCGGGTCGAGTGATGGCCGCGCGTTTCTGCCGCAACGTACCCGCCTGTGCCTGCAGGCTCGCCAGAACGGCTTCGATGTGCTTGCAGGTGCCGAGCGTGTTGCTCTTGAAGTCAGGGCAGGTGCAGGAATTCTCGCCGACGGCGAAACCGCGGATGGTGACGGTGTACTCGCCGTGCGTCTTCCGATTGCTGACACGGTAATCGCTGAAAAGTTTCTTGCTGCCGAGGTTGAGGATCTCGAACGGCTCATCGCGGGCGCGCTGCCTGCGGAGATCGATCTGCTCTTCGTGAAGCATGGATCAGGCCGACCCTACGAGTTCGGCACTGGGCCGATCGGCCGACGGCTGGCCCTTCGGCAACTTGACCACCAGCACGGAGCAGGCCGCATCGCGCATCACGCGCTCGGCCACGCTGCCCATCAGCGGGCGTTCGACACCCGTGCGCCCGTGCGTGCCCATGACGATCAGGCCGACGCCGTTTTCGTTGGCGTAGCGGACGATCTCGGTGGCCGGGTCGCCTTCGAGAAACACATGCCGAATGGGGATGCCGGCATTCTCGGGCCGGATGGTTTCGAGCTGGCGACGGCAGCCCTCGGCACTGCCGCAGTCGGCATCCGCGTGCCAGACGTTGAGAATGGTCAACGTCGCTTCGTAACGCTCGGCCAGCGCGATGGCATGAAAGTAGGCCTGATTGGAATAGGACGAGAAATCGGTGGCGTAAAGGACGCGCTGCACGTTGAACATGTCACACTCCCTGCCGTGGGCCGGGGTCCGATCCTGCCGGAGCCAAGTGCCGGTATCGTATCAGGGACTCGTGCCGCTGGCAAACAATTCAACAGTTCGAAACAAGTGGGGCGATGCCGTGAAGGGCGGAAGGGGCGGGTCAATCGAAGTGCCCCACCCCGCGGCAGCACAACGGGAACAGAACTGCAAGTGCGGACATAGACCGCATGGATGGTATAATCGACCGCGGAGGTTGGAAAATGAATGAACAGAACAGCGAAGACGCGGATGTGCCGGTGTTGGCCGTGGAAGGTCTCAATGCGGCCACGCGAAAGGCATTGCAGGCAGGCGATGTCGTCGTCGTCCGCGGCAATCAGCTGTTGAAAATCAGTCCGGGAGCAACGATCGAAGTGTTGCGACTCGTACCGGGGCGAAAGAAAGTTTCCGTCCGCGTCAAGAAGATCAAGAAATGAGCGACGGAATACCAAGGCTGCGTATGTTCGCAGGCCCGAACGGCTCGGGGAAGACGACTGTCAAGAACAGTCTGGGAAAACCAGCGACCTGGTTCGGGCTCTACGTCAATCCCGATGAAATTGAGGCGATCATTCGAAGAACAGGCGTGCTGCCTCTGGAGCAGATCGGTTTGTTCATCGACGCCGACGAAGTACTCCAGTACTTTCAAGCGTCGAGTTTTCTGGCTTCGAAAGGCCTGTCGGAATCGGCGGGCCAAATCACTTCGACGCCCGAAAACCTCGATTTCCGAGCAATTGAGTTTAATTCCTACCATGCATCAGTGTTGTCCGATTTTCTCCGGCGTGCGGCAATGAGAGCCCTTCTCACGTTCAGCTTTGAGACTGTGATGTCTTCAGAGGATAAGGTCGAATTGCTTCACGAAGCGCAGTCACTTGGATATCGAACTTACCTCTACTATGTGGCTACCGCTAACCCGGCAATCAACGTTCAGCGAGTCAAAAGCCGCGTGGCATCTGGCGGCCACGACGTGCCTGAAGAAAAGGTGGTTGCTCGATATGGTCGATCACTCGACTTGCTGAACAAAGCTATCGCCTACGCGGATCGAGCGTTTCTGTTCGACACCAGCGAGGAGCAGGCCTGGTACTTCGCCGAGATCACGAACGGCGAATCGATCAGGCTTCAATCGGACGAAATTCCATCATGGTTTCAGCCGATTTGGGATAGTTTAGCAGAACGATAGCGACGGACAGTGAAGTCGCTTTGACGGCGGAGCACTTTCGCGATAGTGAAGCGCAGGCCCCGAATCGCAATCCGTTCTGCAGGCTGCGTCGTCGGACAGATAGCCCCCCTTTTCCCGGAGCCGTGCCATGAAAACGTCGTTGGAGTTGTTGTCGCAGGTGTCGGTCGCTTCGCCGTGCACTGCTGACTGGGAAGAAATGATCGGCGACGAGCATGCCCGTTACTGCGCACATTGTGACAAGAACGTCTACAACCTCTCCGCCTTGACGACAGAAGCAGCCATCGACCTGATCCGGGAAAAGGAAGGCAACCTCTGCGGCCGCTTCTTCCGTCGAGCCGACGGCACCATGCTGACGGCCGACTGCCCGATCGGACTGCATCACCGCATCCGCGGCAAACGGCGGTTGACGATGCTCAGCGCGTCGCTGGCCGGTATTCTGGCGCTCGGTGGCGGTTGCACCCGCTTCGACGACAGCAGCACC